>NZ_KV793503.1:0-24128 GCF_001808475.1 Klebsiella sp. HMSC09D12
CAAAAGCCACCTTCTCAGAAGGTGGTCTTTTACTTATCGGTTTTCCCAGGGAGCTTAAGCCGTGGCGGTATCGCTGGCTTTTGCCGTTTTATCATCGTCCTGGGTCATGCGGTTCAGCTTCGGCGCCGTCAGCAGCATCAGGATAGCGATAACGCCAGTTGCGACACCGATATGCAGGAACACGCGGCCGTAAACTTCCAGCGACATCAGCGGGTCAGTGACGTTGTCCGGTACTGCCATCATGTTCGCAACGTAGCCGCCGATCAGATTAGCGCCAGCGGTTGTCAGGAACCAGCTGCCCATGATGAAGCCCATCAGGCGCTGCGGAACCAACTGCGCAACCATCGCCAGGCCCAGGCCGGAGATCATCAGTTCACCGATACTCTGCAGACCGTAGCTAATCACCAGCCAGCTGACGTTGACGATACCCGCATCGCTGGCGAACTTCGCGCCCAGCGGCAGCACGAGGAAGGCGCCGGAGCACAGGACCATACCAATAGCGAACTTCATCGGCATTGGCAGGGTGTCGCCCATCTTGTTGTAAATGGCGGCAAGAATCGGGCTACCGATAATGATCCAGAACGGGTTCAGCGCCTGATACTGTTCAGGTTCAAAAGCGATACCCAGCAGAGAGTGTTCAACGTTGCGAATAGCAAAGAAGTTGAGGGAGGTCGGCATCTGGCTATACAGCACAAAGAAGATGATCGCCTGCAGCATCAGAATAAACGCAACGATCATTTTGCGACGCGGCGCGCCGTGCATCGCAAAGGCCTCTTTAGCAAAGATAACGATGATGCCCAGAGCAACCACGCCCAGCGCCATACGTGCAATGCCCTGGTTGTGCAGCAGCCAGGTTGCAATCGCGACCAGAACGACCACGCCAACGATAGTGGCCAGCAGTTTGCCCACGTGCACCGGTGCGAAGTCAGGTTTGGAACCGTACTGCTTAACCCAGCGCTGGCAGAAAGCGAAGTTGACGATGGTGATCACCAGGCCTACAAAGCTCAGAGCGAAAGCGACGCTCCAGCCGAATTTTGCCGCCAGCCACGGTGTCGCCAGCATAGAGAAGAAGGAGCCGATATTGACGGACATATAGTACATGGTAAATGCACCGTCCAGACGCGGATCGTTCTTTTCATAGCAGGTCGAGAGCAGGGAAGAGGGGTTAGCCTTGAACAGGCCATTACCCACGGCAATCGTTGCCATCCCCATATACACGATGCCCGCATCGTGTCCGGACCACGCGACCAGGCCGTAGCCGATAGCCAGAACGATGGCGCCGAGCATAATGACGCGCTTGGTGCCGAGCACCTTGTCGCCCAGCCAGCCGCCAATCGCCACCAGACCGTATACCAGGGCGCTAAAGGAGGAGAACAGAGTGATAGAATCCGCTTCTGACATACCCAGCTGTTTAACCAGGTAAACGGCCATAATCCCTTGCAGGCCGTAGAAACCAAAACGTTCCCATAGCTCAATAGAGAAGATGAGATAGAACGATCGTGGTTGTTTGAAAGCGTTTAAACTCACGCTCTCCGTTGGTTTATTGTTTGCAGTAGACACAAATACCTCTTTTTTTACATCCCATATTAACGGGGGGTGCTCGGGGCGCAATCTTCGCAGACCGCCGCCTTTATAGTTATTCTGGAGGGAAAACGGCAGGTAATGTTCACTATCCTGTGCCATCAGGCAATAGCTTTGCAATAATCTGTTACACATATCCTGAGCGTTATAATACACCGGACATATAAATGTTATGCAGAGTTAAATTTCAGCGTTTCGTTAATGACAGCGTTTTTATCTGTCAGAATCGGAAAGTTTTCGCATAAAGGCCATATGTTCTGCTGTTTGCGCTTGCATCCAGTGATATAGCCCAAAATCCTAAAAAATGATGGGTTATTGTGTTGGTATTTAAGTTGGAGGTATTTAAATCAGCAGGTTTTCGTATTAATAAGTTAACAACAAAGCAACAAGAAATTGACTCAGTGATCTGGATCACAAATGTATAGAAATTTTGTCTCTGAAAAAAATGAATAAGCTGATCGATGGTTATATAGCGGAATAATAAGCCATAAGAAGGCTAAATCGATGGCGTGAACATCGGAAAAATGGGGTATGCACCAGAGCCATGACTTATGAAGGGTTATGGCTCTGGTAGGGTCAGGAGTAGACCTTCTCTTTAAACTCGCAAAGATCTTCAATCAGGCAGGAACCGCAGCGCGGTTTACGGGCGATACAGGTATAACGGCCGTGCAGAATCAACCAGTGATGGCAGTCCACTTTGAATTCCGCCGGAACCACCTTTAACAACTTCTCTTCCACCTGTTCAACGTTTTTACCAGGCGCAAATTGTGTCCGGTTGCAAACGCGGAAAATGTGCGTATCGACGGCGATTGTCGGCCAGCCGAAGGCGGTGTTCAACACGACGTTAGCGGTTTTGCGCCCGACGCCGGGAAGCGCCTCAAGCGCGGCTCTGTCTTCCGGTACTTCGCCGTTATGCTGCTCAAGCAGGATCCGGCAGGTCTTAATGACGTTTTCTGCTTTACTGTTGAACAGGCCGATGGTCTTAATGTACGACTTGACGCCCTCTACGCCCAGCGCCAGCATCGCCGCCGGCGTGTTGGCGACCGGGTAGAGTTTCGCCGTAGCTTTATTGACGCTAACGTCGGTAGCCTGCGCCGAGAGCAGCACGGCGATCAATAATTCAAACGGCGAGTTAAAATTCAGCTCCGTAGTGGGGTGCGGGTCGTTATCCCTGAGCCTGGTGAGGATCTCCAGGCGTTTACTCTTGTTCATCCTATGCTTTTCCCGTCACATCAGAGGGCGCAACGATCCCGGCCTGCGCCGCTTTGGCTTTGCGCTGTTTGCTACGTTCATCAATGAGGTATTTTACCGCCAACATCATGCCGAGGCCAATAAATGCGCCCGGCGGCAGCATTGCCAGCAGGAACGGCGTATCGGTATGAAATACTTCTATACGCAGAACCTTTGCCCAACTGCCGAGCAGGCTATCGGCACCATCAAACAGGGTACCGTTGCCGAGAATTTCCCGCATCGAGCCGAGGACAAACATCGCGCAGGTCGCCCCCATGCCGATGGAAAAACCATCCAGCGCCGATAGCGCCGGGCCTTTTTTCGCGGCAAAGGCCTCAGCGCGCCCGACCACAATGCAGTTGGTGACGATAAGCGGGATAAAAATCCCCAGAGACTGATAAAGGCCGAACGCATAAGCGTTGATCAGCATCTGGACGACGCTCACCACCGAAGCGATGATCATAACGTAAATCGGAATACGGATTTCTGCCGGCGTCCAGCGACGCAGGCTGGAAATGGTCAGGTTAGTCAGGGTAAGAACCAGCGTCGTCGCCAGCCCAAGCCCAAGAGCGTTGGTGGCGGTAGAGGTTACGGCGAGCAGAGGACACATCCCCAGCAGCTGAACCAGCGCGGAGTTGTTTTTCCACAGCCCCTGAACAATAACGTCTTTTACTTCGCTCATGGTCTAGTCTCCACAGGGAGTGATAGCAGAAATCTGCGCGGGCAGAGTTTGCGCATACAGGCCCGCGCGCTTGACGGCATTGACCACCGCTCGCGGAGTAATGGTAGCCCCGGTAAACTGATCGAAATCGCCGCCATCTCTTTTCACGGCCCAGTGGCTATCGTTTTGCCCATGAATCACTTTATCGGCAAAGAGGGTGATCCAGTCAGAAATTCTAAGCTCGATCTTATCGCCCAGGCCCGGCGTCTCATGATGCTCGGTGACGCGGGTACCCAGCACGGTACCTTTAAAGTCGGCGGCAACCAGTAGCTGAATGGCTCCTGAATAGCCGTCCGGCGCGGTAGCTTCCATCACCGCTGCAACCGCTTTATCGCCATTCTGAGCAATCCAGACCTTATGCTCGCCTTTTCCCAGCTCCGGCGCGGTTATCCGATAACAGCTTTTCAGCAAGTCGTTATTATATAAATTGGCCGGCATAACCTGGTCGAATAAGGCTTTTTGCTGCTGGGCGGCCTGGTCTTCAATAGTGCTTTTAGTCAGTTCGTTAATGGCGGCCGTCAGCCCGGTCGAACCCGCAGCAAAGAGGGCCAGCGTGATGCCGTGTTTACGCATGCTTTGTAACATGTTCGGGTCCTCAGCGGTGGCCGTACGCGCGCGGGCGCGTGTAGTAATCGATCAAGGGAACGGTAATATTAGCCAGCAGAACGGCAAAGGCGACGCCATCCGGGTAGCCGCCAAAGCTGCGAATTAGCCACACCAGTAACCCCGCCAGCGCGCCGAAGATCAGGCGACCGCGATTGGTGGTGGAAGCGGTCACCGGGTCCGTCAGGATAAAGAAGGCGCCCAGCATGGTGGCGCCGGAGAGCAGATGAATTTGCGGTGAGGCAAGGCTTTCTGGTGAGAATAGCCATCCCAGGGTGGCGCAAACGGCAAGGCTCAGCAGGAAGCTCAGCGGAATATGCCAGCGAATGGCTTTTTGCCATAGCAGGAACAGACCGCCCGCCAGATAAGCCACGTTAACCCACTGCCAGCCGAGACCGGCCAGTGCGCCGCCGTAGACAGGATACTGGAGGATCTCTTGCACCGCATGACCGGCATGGAGCGAGGTTTTGAAGGTATCCAGCGGCGTTGCCTGACTGATGCCGTCAATGCCGATTCGCAGGCTGTTCATGTCCCCGCCGGTAGCCGTATGACCAGTGAAAATCATCCTCAGCGCGTCGCTAAAACCGGGAACATTGGCGGCTATCTCATGGGGCGGGAGCCAGGAGGTCATCTGCACCGGGAAAGAGATCAGCAGCACCACGTAGCCAATCATTGCCGGGTTAAAAGGATTGTGACCCAGTCCACCGTACAGCTGTTTGGCGATAATCACCGCAAACGCAGTGCCCAGCACGACCATCCACCACGGCGCAAAAGGCGGAATACTGATCGCCAGCAGCAGGCCGGTCAGCAGCGCTGAGTTATCGGCAAGAATCGCCGGGATATTTTGTTTGCGCAGTTTAAGAATGGCCGCTTCGGCTCCCCACGCCGTGACGGCGGCGAGGATAATTTGCAGTACGGTACCCCAGCCGAAAAACCAGGTCTGAACCACAATACCGGGTACGGCGGCGAGCAGCACCAGCAGCATAATCCGCGAAGTCTGGCGCTGATTGTGGGTGTAGGGGGAACTTGCGATTCTGAAAACCATTTAATCCTCGTTAACTGCCTGCCGGGACGCTTTCCGGGCCTGAACGCGGGCGATTGCTTCAGCGACTGCCGCTTTGCGGCCGTCATCATTGGCTGCCGACGGGGGAACTGCTTGTTGCTGTTGTTCTGCTTTGCGCGCTTTGGCGCGGGCGATCGCGGCCTCGACGGCGGCCTTGCGTGGGTCAACGGTAGCAGGCTGTTCTGTGGCGGGGGCAGGTTCAGCCGGGGCTGCCTGCTGGCCCGCTTTGCGCGCTTTGGCCCGGGCGATCGCGGCCTCGACGGCGGCCTTGCGTGGGTCAACGGTAGCAGGTTGCTCTGCGTCCGGGGCAGGTTCAGCCGGGACTACCAGCTGCTCAGCCCTGCGCGCCCGCGCCTCGGCCTTACGGGCTTCGCGAGCGGCGATGGCTTCGCTATTATCCGGTTTCTCGCCGGAGAGCACGATAATCGGCTGCGCCGCGTTGCGCTGCTTTTCACGTACGCGGGCAAGGGCGGCGTTAATCGCATCCTGATCTTTCGCTGCTGGCTGTACGGCTGCCTGCTTATGACGTTCCAGCCTTGCGGCTTTATCCCGTTCCAGGCGAGCCTGACGCGCCTCAAAGCGGACTTTCGCTTCCGCTGCGCGTTTCTCTTCTTGCGCAATGGCGTATATCTCGGCTTTCTCCTGGCGGAAGTACTGCACCAGCGGGATATTGCTTGGACAAACCCAGGCGCAGGCGCCGCACTCGATACAATCGGCGAGGTTATGGCTGGTGGCTTTGTCGTGCTGCTGCCCTTTGCTGAACCAGTATAACTGCTGCGGCAGAAGATCGGCCGGGCAGGCGTCCGCGCAGGCGCTACAGCGGATACAGCCTTTTTCCTCTTCCGGTTCGCCCATTTCGCTCGCCGAAGGCGCCAGCAGACAGTTGGTGATTTTGACCACCGGCACGTCGAGCCAGGGCAGGGTGAAGCCCATCAGCGGGCCGCCCATAATCACCATCGGATCGGCGCCTGGGCAGAAACCGGCATCTTTTAGCAGATGGCTGACCGGCGTACCCAGGCGCGCCCAGACGTTGCCCGGACGCGTGACCGCTTCGCCGGTTAAGGTGACTACGCGCTCCGTCAGCGGCTCGCCGTCTATCACCGCACGTTTCACCGCATAGGCGGTGCCGACGTTTTGCATCAATACACCGATATCAGAGGAGCGCCCACCGTGGGGCACCTGTTTACCGGTGAGGATTTGCGTCAGCTGTTTTGCACCGCCTGAGGGGTATTTCGTCGGGATTACTCGCAGCGAAATACCGTGCGTGTCGGCGAGTACCGCGCGGAGCATCGAAATCGCCTGCGGTTTATTATCCTCGATGCCGATCAGCACCTGTGCAGGTTGCAGAATATGGGCAAGGATGCGAATTCCCTCAACGATTTGCGCCGCGCAATCCTGCATCAGGCGATCGTCAGCGGTGATATAGGGCTCACATTCCGCCGCATTGATGATTAATGTTTCGATTCTGTCGCCGCCCCCGCGCAGCTTAGTGCCGGTGGGGAAACCGGCGCCGCCAAGCCCGGCTACGCCAAACTGGTGAATGCGCTCAATCAGCTCTTCGCGGGATTTATTCTGGTAATCGTTCCAGCCATCGCGCTCAATCCAGCGGTCTTCGCCATCGGCATCAATAATGACGCTCATTTCCGCCAGCGCGGAAGGGTGGGCGGTCGAGTGGGGGGCAATCGCCGCCACGATGCCGGACGTTGGCGCGTGCACCGGCAGCATTCTGCCCCAGCCGCGGGTAAGCGGCTGGCCGCGCAGGACGCGATCGCCCGGCTGGACGCAGAGCTCACCTTCCGCGCCGATGTGTTGTTTCAGCGGGATGACAAAACGCTGCGGCAGGGAAACCTGACGCAGCGGGGTACCGTTAGACTGGGTTTTCATTTCCGGCGGATGAATGCCGCCGTTGAAGTCCCAGACTTTGTCTTTGCGAAATGCGGAAAATAACTTAAACATGTTGTTCCACGGGAATAATGCGTACCGGGATGGTTTGAAGATCCCATTTCCAGGTTTCTGTCGTCGCCGCCACCGGGCGCAGTTCAATACATTGCGTCGGACAAGGCGCGACGCAAAGATTACAGCCGGTGCAGAGATCGCTCATCACCGTATGCATCGCACGGGTGGCGCCGACGATGGCATCCACAGGACAGGCCTGAATGCATTTTGTGCAGCCGATGCAGTTCGCTTCGTCGATCACCGCCAGCATTCGCGCAGGTACGGCTTCTTGCGCATCGCCGTCCGTAGGCTGCGGGTCGACGTTCAACAGTTCAGCGATTTTGAGCATCACCGCTTCGCCGCCGGGCGCGCAGCAGTTAATTTTCTCACCCTGAGTGCCTACGGCTTCCGCGTAGGGACGACAGCCGGGGTAACCGCACTGACCGCACTGGCTCTGCGGTAGCAGGGCGTCAATTTTCTCCACCACCGGGTCATCTTCCACCTCAAAACGGCGCGAAGCGTACCCCAGAATTAAGCCGAAAATCAGCCCCAGCAGGCTAATGGCAACCACGGCTATCCAGACAGCATTCATTACAACTTCACCAAACCACTAAAGCCCATAAAGGCGAGGGACATTAAACCGGCAGTGACCAGCGCAATGGCATTACCGCGAAACGGCGCCGGCACATCGGCAACCACCAGACGCTCGCGGATGGAGGCGAAAAGCACCATCACCAGCGAAAAGCCGACGGCGGCAGCAAAGCCGTACAGCGCAGACTGCAGGAAATTATGCCCGAGGTTAATGTTGAGCAGCGCAACGCCGAGCACCGCGCAGTTGGTGGTGATCAGCGGCAGGAAGATGCCCAACAGGCGATACAACGCCGGACTGGTTTTACGCACCACCATTTCGGTAAATTGCACCACTACGGCGATAACCAGGATAAAGGCCAGGGTCCGTAAATAGACCAGGTCCAGCGGAATAAGGATCCAGGTATCAATCAGCCAGGCGCAAATTGAGGCCAGCGTCATCACAAAGGTGGTGGCGAGCCCCATTCCCATAGCGGCTTCCAGCTTTTTGGAAACCCCCATAAACGGGCACAGTCCCAGAAACTTCACCAGCACGAAGTTGTTAACAAGAACGGTGCCAACAAAGAGCAGTAAATAATCAGCCATTATTCGACCTGAAATAGAAAAAGCCGTCTATTATCGAATAAATCGATACCGGCGACAACAGGTTAACTGTGTGGTTATTACGGATTCACAAAGGTCCGCTTAACCCGTTCAGAACGCTTGAAATAGGGAGCCAGCAGCGCCGCAGCGAGAAGGGGAAACAGCAGCTGGCGCAGCGCCAGAGCGTCTGATATTGGGGAAAAGGCAAATGCTTTTACCGCCAGCAGAAGCGTAATCAGCAGCCAGATAATGTAATGCTTTGGCACCCCTTTCCGCCGCTTGAAAAAGGCAATGGTCAACCACAGCGTGTAGTACCACATGGCGATCGCGAAGGCCAGCGAAGCAATCCACAAGGCGAGATGTTCAGTACTCATATTGCGCAGCAGGGTATAAGTCTGGGAAGACATCAGAGCATCAGCAAAAAACAGCAGCGACAATGAGGCGCTAAGCAGGGCCACCAGGAGCCATGCCAGCGGCGCCAGAAGCCATCCGCCAATACGTTCCACAGAGTCAGAGGACATTATTACTCCCGAATTTAACGCCAGTTATCAATAAAAGCAGGGCCGGAAGTATAAGCAACTGGCGTGAATGATGACAGTCTTTATTGCACGTAGCGCCAGACGGACTTGGGCACCTCGCCAATGTTGAACAATTTGCCGCCAGAAACCAGCTCCGCCCGACGATGGTCTGCGGCGCGATACATGTTGACGATCTCTTCGTTATCGGTCAGGGAATAGTTAAGGTGATCAAAAAGTTTTTCCAGACTTTCCAGCGTGCTGATTTTACGAAATTTTAATAAGTAGTCCTGAACGGTCATTTGCGTATCCATTTTATAATCAGAATAATTTAAGTTGAATATACCCATTCTGTGTAAACCTGTTCTCAACCGGCCGTTCCTTTTTTTCAGTAAACTGTATGGAATTATTTCGGTTGTAAATACCCGGAACAAGAACAGATGATGTTTCTGGCCTGGTAAAAAGGAATTTAAGAGTATTCCAGAACTGAATCAGGCGCCGGATGGCGCCTGGGAGAGAAGATTAACGCTGTTCGCCTCGGCTGGCAATAACGTTTTGGTACCAGAAAAAGCTCTTTTTACGTTTACGCGCCAGATTGTTCTGATGATCGACATAAACAAAGCCGTACTGTTTTTTATAACCGTTGAGCCAGCTTAATAGATCAATAAAGGACCAGGGATAATAGCCGCGCACGTCAGCGCCCAGTTCCAGCGCTTTTTCCAGCGCAGTTATGTGGCTACTCAGATAGTCAATACGCGGGTCGTCGACGATTTCGCCATCGATGATCGGGTCAATGGCCCCGAGTCCGTTTTCGGTGATGTAAATCGGTATGTCACCGTAGCGCGCTTTAATCATCATGATCCCGTCGGTTAACCCCTGAGGCCAAATTTCCCAGCCCCATTCGGTATAGGTACTTTGCGGGTTGCGTACAAAATAGAACAGCCCGTCGACGCCGGGTTCGCCGCCGGTCGGAACCTCCGGGGGCTGCGCTGAGACGGTTTCGCGGCGGTAGTAGTTCAGGCCGATAAAATCACAGCGGTTTTCACGCAGCAGCGCATCGTCGCCTGCGGCAAAAGCCGGAACGCCCCACAGCGCCTGGGTTTGTTGCAGGAGCTCTTCAGGGTATTGACCTTTTAGCACCGGATCGTAAAGCCAGTGGGTGTGAATAGCATCCGCCATCGCCGTCGCGCGCATATCCTCCTCGCTGTTGGTTAAAGGGGTATGCGGCTGCAGTACGTTGACAAAACCTATCTGCCCCTCGACTGCCATTTCACGAAACGCTTTCACGGCCAGCGCATGGGCGATAAAGACGTGGTGGCAGGCCTGAATCGCGCGCGCAGGGTCGCGCACCGCTGGCGGGTGGATGCCGTTAATATACCCATGCCCGATAAAGACGATAGTCTCGTTGAAGGTCGCCCACAATTTGACCCGCGAGCCGAAGCGCTGATAGCAGAGGCGGGCGTACTCAGCGAACGCTTCCGCCGTACTGCGCGCTTCCCAGCCGCCTTCCTCCTGCAACGCCTGCGGAAGATCCCAGTGATACAGGGTGATCATCGGTTCAATATTATGCGCCAGCAGCTCATCAATCAGATCGCTGTAGAACTGAACCCCAGCCTCGTTAACCTCGCCGCGGCCTTCGGGCAGCAGACGCGGCCATGAAATTGAGAAGCGATAGCTTTGCAGACCCATTTCCGCCATCAGCGCAACATCTTCGCGAAAGCGATGGTAATGGTCTACGGCGATATCGCCGGTGGTGCCCTGAAAAGTGGTGCCTGGGAGATGGGAGTAGATATCCCAGATAGAAGGGCCTTTGCCGTCGGCATCGTGTCCGCCCTCAACCTGCCAGGCTGCGGTAGCGGCTCCCCATAAAAAATGCTGCGGAAATCCGGACATGAAGAAACTCCTTATCGATTGATAAGGAGAGTGTAATAAAACCCTGTACCGCTATGCAACCGGTTTCAGAAACCGGTTGCATAGTTGCGAAGCGGGTCACTGTTTATTTCGCCAGCGGCTTCGCCTGAACAGTATCAACGGTAGGTGGGGACTGGTAGTTATCAATATGATGAGCGATAACTAAAAGCAGGGCTGAGACGCCCAAAACAATCCAGCCAATAAGTTCTACAATACGGTTAAAAACGTTTTCCATAACTCTGTAGCAAATTGTGAAACCAGAAGGAAATGGTACTAGAGGATTGAAGTAACGCAAGTGTTACATGAACTTAGTTGCGCAAATGACGTAATGCTGCGCGATAACGCGGGCAACATGCGTTAACAGAGGTCTTGTCCGCAGCGTAACTGGGACACCGTTATTCTCGTTAAGGGGGTAAAAATGAGTGATGCTATCCGGGTAGGATTAATCGGTTATGGCTACGCGAGCAAGACCTTTCATGCGCCGCTAATCAGCGGTACGCCAGGGATGACGCTGGCCGCCGTGGCCAGCAGCGATGAAAATAAAGTGCATGCCGATTGGCCTGCAATGCCGGTGGTTAGCGGGCCAGAGCGGATTTTGAACGACCCCAATATCGATCTGGTGGTGATCCCGACCCCAAACGACACCCATTTTCCGCTGGCAAAGGCCGCGCTGGAGGCGGGCAAGCACGTAGTCGTCGATAAACCCTTTACCGTGACACTGTCACAGGCGCGTGAGCTTGAAGCGCTGGCAATAAGCGGCGGGCGGCTGCTGTCGGTATTCCATAACCGCCGCTGGGACAGCGATTTTCTGACGGTAAAAGCGCTGATTAACGAAGGGCTACTGGGGGAAGTAGGATACTTTGAGTCTCATTTCGATCGCTATCGACCGCAGGTGCGTAATCGCTGGCGTGAACAAGGCGGACCGGGGAGCGGCATCTGGTACGATCTTGCCCCGCATCTGCTGGACCAGGTGGTAAATCTCTTCGGCCTGCCGGTTAGCATGCAGGTTGATCTGGCGCAGTTACGTCCGGGCTCCCAGTCCACCGACTATTTTCATGCGGTTTTAGCCTGGCCGCAGCGTCGCGTCGTGCTGCACGGAACTCTGGTCGCTGCGGCGGAAACGGCGCGCTTTATTATCCACGGTTCGCGAGGAAGCTATGTGAAATACGGTCTCGACCCGCAGGAGGAGCGGCTGAAAAGCGGCGAACGCCTGCCGCAGGAAGACTGGGGATACGATATGCGCGACGGGGTGCTGACGCGAGCGGAGGGCGAGAACATAACCGAGGAGTCGTGGCTAACGCTGCCGGGTAACTATCCGGCCTATTATGCCGCTATTCGCGATGCACTTAACGGAAGCGGCACTAATCCGGTTCCGGCAAGCCAGGCGATTCAGATTATGGAGCTGATTGAGCTTGGCCTCGAGTCGGCCAGACATCGAACGACGCTGTGTCTGAATTAGGTCATCCCGGCGACAACAACCGCCCGGCGTTGAATGACCCCCGTTTATCACGGGGGAGTCGATCAAGCCTGCTGAACGCGCTGCATCAGCGCTGCTTTTTCCCCGGCGCTTAAAAAGGCGAGTTCCAGGCCGTTGATCTGCGCCTGGCGAATCTGCTCGCGGCTCAGGCCGGCAGCCGGGGCGGCAACCGTATATTCGTGGATAATATCGACGCCCTGGACGGCGGGGTCGTCGGTATTAATGCAGGCCAACACGCCGTGCTCGAGGAAAGTTTTCAGCGGATGCCGGGCCAGCGACGGCACGGTGCTGGTCTGGATATTGGAGGTCAGACAGGACTCAATGCCGATGCGCTGCGCGGCGAGATAGTCCATCAGCGCCGGGTCCTGCACCGCCTTCACGCCGTGGCCGATGCGTTCGGCTCCCAGCTCGCGAATGGCCTGCCAGATGCTTTCCGGACCGGCGGCTTCGCCTGCATGGACCGTGATCCGCCAGCCCGCATCGCGCGCGCGGCGGAAGTGCTCCATAAACAGATTCCCCGGGAAGCCAAGTTCATCGCCGGCGAGGTCGAGGGCGGTAATGCCGTCGCGGTGGGCGAGCAGGGCTTCGAGCTCTTCCTCGCACGCCGCTTCGCCGAAGGTGCGGCTCAGAATACCGATCAGACGGGCTTCAACGTTAAAGTCGCGGCTGCCTTCTTTTACCCCAGCGATCACCGCTTCGACGACGCCCGCTACCGGCAGCTGGTGGGTCATCGCCATATAGCGCGGAGAGAAACGCAGTTCGACGTAATGCAGTCCGTTGCGCGCGGCATCTTCAAGGTTTTCATAGGCAACGCGGCGGCAGGCATCCAGAGAGGCGAGCATTTTTACACCCCAATCCAGCTTAGAGAGGAAGCTGACCAGGTCGGGCTCATTGCTGGTGACCTGTACATGAGGACGTAATGTTTCGAGCGTATTTGCCGGAAGTGCGAGGTTATACTGGCGGCCAAGATCGAGAATAGTTTGGGCCCGGATATTACCGTCAAGATGGCGATGGATGTCGGTTAATGGCAAAGTTAAATCAATCATGGTCGCACTCTTTTTTTAGTTAAAGTGCGCGTCATTGTACATCAGAACGATAAATGGTTAAAAGAGGAGAAAAATACCGAATAAATCAATGAAAAAGGGAGTGGTGAGGAAAGATTCCCCTCTCTCTGAGCCGCATGTCGCATTCGCTCATAGCAAAACGCTATTAATCATAGTGAATCAGTATTTAATTTCGCCCGTGTGATTTTCTATAGTCTCTGGCGCTGGTTTTCCTGCAATGAATGGCAGGCTATTTTAAAAAGGACCCTGGGAATATGATCTTTACGTTAAAAAAAATTGCAGTACCGCTGGTTGTCGCAAGCTCGCTGTTGCTGGCAGCCTGCAAACCTGGCGAGCAGGACCCTAACCACATCAAAGTGGGCATTAGCGCAGGCGTTGACCAGGAGGTCTGGGCGGTGGCGCAAAAAGTGGCAAAAGAGAAGTACAATCTCGACGTCGAAGTGGTGACGTTTAATGATTTCGTCCTGCCCAACGAAGCGCTGAACAACGGCGATCTTGATGCTAATGCTTTCCAGCATAAGCCTTATCTGGATAAACAAATTCAGGAGCGCGGCTATAAGCTGGTTCAGGTTGGCACGACGTTCGTTTATCCGATTGCCGCCTATTCGAAGAAAATCAGTTCGGTCGACCAACTGCCCGATGGCGCGCAGGTGGCCGTTCCCAACGATCCAACTAACCTCGGACGCTCGCTGCTGCTACTGCAAATGCAGGGGCTGATTACATTGAAGGAGGGCACCGGTCTGCTGCCCACTTCGCTTGATATCATTAATAACCCGAAAAACTTAAAAATCGTCGAGATTGAGGCGCCGCAGCTTACCCGCGCGCTGGACGACCAGCAGATAACTATGGCGATAATTAATACCACTTTCTCAAGCCAGGTGGGCCTGTCACCGTCGCGCAACGGCCTGTTTGTGGAAAGCAAAGATTCGCCCTACGTCAATATCTTTGCCAGCCGCATCGAAAACAAAGATAGCGAAAAGGTAAAAAATCTGGTGAAGGCCTACCAGAGCGATGAGGTGGCCGCGGCGGCAGAACAGCTTTATAAAGGCGATGCGGTTAAGGGCTGGTAATCGTTTCATACCCGGTATGGCGTCAGCCGCCGACGGGCAAGCGCATATAACGGCCGGTAGCGTGCTACCGGCTTTTTGATGGCTATTTTTGAATCAAATAGCGGATGGTTGGCCCATCTTGCTGAATATCGAGCACGGTATAGCCGTGATTTTTGGCATCCAGCGGGATATTGTTAATCGACTGCGGGCAGTCGCTGACCACTTCAAGAATTTCGCCTTTCTTCAGCGAGGGCATCGCTTCAAGCGTGGCGATGGCAGGATAGGGGCAGGGTTCGCCAACCATATCCAGGCGATAGTCCGGGACCAGAGTTTTCATGCGCTTTCCTTAACCGTCGAGGTGGCGAGAGATTTGCGGCGGAAAAAGCGTTTTTCCCAGCCAATAACCAAACCCAGCGCGATCAGCAGCAGGAGATAGGTCACCAGCAGGCCGCCGAAAGGCCCGAATGTCGCCAGCAGGTTGATTTTATCCCAGCTTGTGGCCAGCGCCGGGGAGAGTCCGTCCCAGTAGTATGCCAGGATCGTTGAACCTATCACGTTGCCCAGCCCAACCCACCAGAAGTGCACCTGGCCTTCCACCGCGCGGTACATCCAGCCGGTTTCGCAGCCGCCCGCCAGGACGATTCCAAAGCCAAACAGCAGGCCGCCGATGACCGCGTTGGGGCCGGCCCACATAATTTTTGGTTCCATGCCAAGCTGCACGTAGCTGAAGATCCCGATGGCGCTGGCCGCCATACCGAAAATGATCGCCTTCGCCATATTGGTGCGTCCGGTGATCCACATATCGCGAAAGGCAGAGGTAAAGCAGATCTGCGCGCGTTCGATAAGCAGGCCAAACCCGACGCCAAACAGCAGCGCCAGGCCGAGCTTCGGCTGGTTAGCCGCGGTGAGCAGACCCCAGGCGATCATGGCAAAAAAGACCACCATCCCGAGACGGAACCGGCGTCGCGCCTGGTCAGGTTTTTGCGTCAGCGGCGACGCCTGCGACACTTTTTGCATCCTAACCGGAATACGGAAGATGGGCAGCAAGGTAAAACGCGCGCCGAACCAGGTGCCGATAGCCGTGGCGATGGCAAAGAACCAGGCGTGCAGAGAAAACTGCGGGATACCGGTGAAGAAGGCGGCCAGGTTACAGCCCATCGCCAGACGGGCGCCGAAGCCGGCAATGATGCCTCCGGCGACGGCCTGCAGAATACGCACCCGGCTGCGAGGAAAACGCAGCTTCACGTTATTCGCCCATAGCGCAGCGGCGAAACAGCCGCCGAACATGCCGATGATCATCATGCCGTCGATGCGAGTGAGCGGGGTGCCCTCAAGATGAATGAGTTTGTAGTACCCCCACTCTTCGCTGTGCACGCCGATAAGTTGCAGCAATTGTCCACCCCAGCGGGTAAATTCGCCGGTGACGGCCCAAAAAGTGCCGGTAATGCCGAAGTAGTAGGTTGAGAGAATCCCCGCGGCGATAACGGCGGGAACGGGTGACCAGAATTTAATCAGCCACGTCTGTTTGAATTGTTGCCATGTCATGAAGATGCCTCTGAACTCAGAAGGTATATTACCCGTAGCGGGTTGAAGAGGGGCGATACTACGCTGTTTAGTTCCTGAAAACGCTCGACAGGATCAAATTGACCGATAAAGAGAATATAAAAGGCCACGCGCTGGTGGCCTTTCACGACCGCTTATTCGCGGCCTGCTGTTAATGACGGTACGCGAATTCAGTTAAAGCCCAGACGAATCAGGTTCAGCGGGCTAAATAACCCTTCGTGTCCGTCTATTTCCACGCAATCAGCACGACGGATCTGCTCCGCCGTTTTACCTTCAGCGTGGATGGCCTTAATGACGCCCGTCGCGCCGCTATCGGCTACCATAACCATGCTGCCGGTAGAGATAGCATTACGGTTACGATCGTAAGTTTTCATAATTTCGTCCTCCTGATTAATACTTTGACGGGAATGAAAAGCGGCAATTAAATACACCTTTGCGGCGCGAATTTTTTTGCGTCTCGTCAAAATTTGGTCTCATTATGCCCGGAGACTCTTAGGTCGGGGGCAGGCAGGGGAGCGGGATTGAGACGGTTAATAAGCCAGAGGTTATTTTTCCCGCGGCCAGGTGAATCTCATCGGCGTGGCACAGAGAGAACTATAATTTTATTCGCGCTTAATGTTCGTACCGCGCAAAGCGCCGGTGAAATAAACGCCAGCGGTAGCGGGGAGCCCGCTACCTGATTATTGAAGGGAAAATAATTAGCGCAGCGAACGCAGGGCGGCGATTAATCCCTGCACGCCTTTTTCCAGCTTCTCGCGTGGGCAACCGGCGTTGAGACGGACAAAGCCCTTACCCTCTTCGCCGTAAGTGTAGCCGGGCATAATGGCGACCTTCTGCTCCTCGATAAGTGCTTTTTGCAGGGCGCGATCGTCAACGGCCAGCGGGCGCAGGTCAATCCACGCCAGGTAAGTCGCCTGCGGTGGCTGCCAGCCTAGCTCCGGAAACGCCTGATTCAGTTCGCCAGCGATGAAGCGCATATTTTCCTGCAAATAACCGCGCAGGGCATCCAGCCAGGGCGCCCCCTCACGATAGGCGGCAATATGGGCGACCAGCGCCGGCACGGAAGGTGATGAGAGGCCATCGCGGCTCTTCAGCGCGTGCAGATAGCTTTCGCGCACGGCGGGATCGTCAATCAACCCGTATGCGCCGGTAAATGCCGGAATGTTGAAGCTTTTCGAGCCGGAGGTGAATAGCGCCCAGGGGCTGCGGGCCACGTCGCACCACGGGATGTGCTGCTGCCCGTCCCAGACCATGTCCATATGGATCTCGTCGCTAATCACTTTTACCCCATGCTTCTCACACAGCTGCGCCATGGTTTCCAGCTCTTCACGGGTCCAGACCTTGCCGGTGGGGTTGTGCGGGCTGCACAGCAGCAGAACGGTATTACGCGGCTGAGCCAGTACCCGCTCCAGGGCCGCCATATCGCAGCGCCAGTGATGGTTGTCGAGAGAGAGCGGCACGGCCGCGACGCGCCGCTGGTTGCCTTCAATGGTTTTATAAAAGGCATCGTAGGCCGGAGTGTGTACCACGATGCCGTCGCCCACTGCCGACCACTGACGAATCATCTCCGCGACCATATAGATCACCGATGGCCCGTAAACAATCGCTTCGCGGTTGATTGGGCTATGAAAACGGCTGGCGAACCAGTGGCTCACCGCGCCGAGGAATTCATCATTTTTCCACCGGCTGTAGCCAAAAACACCGTGCCCCAGACGTTTGCTGACGGCATCAAGAATACAGGGGGCGGTGGCGAAATCCATGTCGGAGATCGTAAAGGGCAGCAGGTCGGCTACGCCAAAACGGTCGGCGACGTAATCCCACTGCGTGCACCAGGTACCGTGACGGTCGATCTGCTTTGAAAAATCAAACATCGCAACTTCCTTAATCCTGGCCCCCTGCCGCAAGGCGGGGGCGGAGCTTATGCCTCGACGGTATTCATCAGGACAGCCATTTCATCTTTTACCGACTGCACCTGCGGGCCAATCACTACCTGCAGGTTATGCTGGTTGAGCTGAACCACGCCGATGGCGCGATTCGCTTTCAGCGCGGCGCTGTCGACTTTGCTCATATCGTTAACCGACAGACGCAGGCGGGTAATGCAGTTATCGAGCGAAACGATATTTTCCGCGCCGCCGAGCGCGGCCAGAATCGCCGGAACGTTATACCCTGATTTGCCGGTCACGCCGGTGACAGCCTTCTCAAATGCGCTCGTTGTTTCAATATCGCGTCCCGGCGTTTTCAGGTTAAAGCGGGAGATTGCGAAACGGAAGATACCGTAGTAAACCGCAAACCAGATGGCCGCAACCACCGGTACCATGTACCACTTGGTGGACAGACCATGCAGAATGCCGAATACCACAAAGTCGATAACGTTGCCGTCGGTGTTGCCGATTGTCACGCCGAGGATCGCCATTACGGTAAAGCCCAGGCCGGTCAGTAACGCATGGATAACGTAGAGAACCGGCGCGACGAACAGGAACAGGAATTCCAGCGGTTCGGTGGTGCCGCCTACCACGCAGGCGATAACGCCGGAAATCAGCAGGCCTTTAATCTTATGGCGATTTTCCGGACGCGCGCAGTGATACATCGCCAGCGCTGCGCCCGGCAGGCCGCCGAGGAATGCCGGCATTTTACCCTGTGACAGGAAGCGGGTCGCGCTCTCGGCGAAGCCGTGGCTGGTCGGGCAGCTTAGTTGGGCCTGGAAAATCGTCAGCGCGCCGCTGACGCTATGACCGCAAACGTCCAGGGTGCCGCCCGCTTCGGTAAAGCGGATCAGCGCCACCAGAATATGGTGCAGGCCAAAAGGCAGCAGCAGGCGTTCACCGGTGCCGAAGATCATCGGTCCGAAATCACCTGCGCTATTGATGACCTGGCCGAGTGCGTTAATCCCCATGGCGAAAACGGGCCATATTAGCGGGATCACCAGACCGACCAGGCCGAGAACCACGGTCGTAATAATGGGCACAAAGCGGGTACCGCCAAAAAAGGCCAGCGCGTCGGGCAGGCGGATGTTATGGAAACGTTCGTGCAGCATCCAGACGATGATCCCGGCGATCACCGCGCCGAGGATCCCGGTGTCGATCGATTGAATACCGATAATGTTCTGGATGTTATTGGCTTTGAGGATGGCGGCATCGGTGGTCGGCAGAATACCTTTGGCCGTCAGCCAGAAGTTTACCGCCAGGTTCATTACCGCGTAGCCGACAAAACCGGCAAACGCGGCGACGCCTTTGTTTTCTCGCGCCAGACCCAGCGGAATGGCGATACAAAACATCACCGGCAGAAAGCTGAAGGCAAAGGAGCCGACTTTGCCCATCCAGACGAAAACGGCCTGCAGCAACGGCACGTCCAGCCACGGCAGAAGCGTCAGGACATCATGGCTGCTCAGAGAGCTGCCGATCCCCAGCATGATCCCGCAAAAGGAGAGTAATGCTACGGGTAACATGAAGGTTTTCCCGAGCTGCTGGAAAAACTCCCACAAGGTAATTTTGTTTGCTGTTTTCGCCGTCATAACATGAATCCTGGTTCTAAAAGTTATCGGTAGGATGCAACGCCACGAAAAGATAAAACGTTTTACCAAACTTTAGTGCGATAAAAATCACATATTCCAGCGATAATAAAGTTTATAAAGAGGGCATCCTGATAAAACGTTTTATCGACAGCCAAGGGGAGTCGGCCTGCAGTTATGGCTATCGCGAAAAAAATTACCATTAATGATGTCGCGCAGGCGGCGGGGGTATCCGTCAGTACCGTCTCGCTGGTACTGAGCGGCAAGGGGCGTATTTCGTCGGCAACCGGCGAGCGCGTCAATCACGCCATTGAACAGCTGGGCTTTGTGCGTAACCGCCAGGCGGCGTCCCTGCGCGGCGGCCATAGCGGGGTGATTGGCCTGATCGTCAGCGACTTGTCGAAGCCTTTCTACGCGGAGATGACCGCCGGATTGACCGATGCGCTTGAGTCGCAGGGCAGAATGGTCTTCCTCACCCAGGGCGGGCACAGCGGAGAAAAAATGCTCCAGCGTTTTGATACCCTTGTTTCACAGGGGGTCGATGGCGTAGTGATTGCCGGCGCCATCGATCGGGGGGGCGAACTGCGCGATCGCGCGGCGGAAGCCGGAATGCCGCTGGTCTTCGCCTCCCGCGCCAGCTATCTCGACGATGTGGACCTGATCCGCCCGGATAATATGCAGGCGGCGCAAATTGTCACCGAGCACCTGATCCGCCGCGGTCATCAGCGCATTGCCTGGCTGGGAGGGCAAAGTTCATCCCTGACGCGCGCCGAACGGGTTGGCGGCTACTGCGCCACCCTGCTGAAATATGGCCTGCCGTTTCATAGCGAGTGGGTGGTGGAGTGCGGCTCAAGCCAGAAGCAGGCGGCGGAGGCGATGACGGCCCTGCTGCGGCAAAACCCGACCATTAGCGCCGTGCTCTGTTATAACAGCGTGATCGCGACCGGGGCGTGGTTTGGCCTGATGCGCGCCGGGCGACAGAGCGGAGAGGATGGCGTTGAAAGCTATTTCGAACAGCGGGTCGCGCTGGCGGCATTTGCGGAATTACCCGAGGAGGCGCTGGATGATCTGCCGCTGACCTGGGTTACGACTCCCGCCCGGGAGATGGGGCAAAGCCTGGCGGAGTGTATTTTACGGCGTATGGAAGAGGGGCAGGGAGCGGCGCGAAACCAGATCATCTCTCCCCGGCTGATTACGCGTAAATAGCCCCTGGTGAGGGGCTATATGTCATTTATTGCTGCGGCGCGACTGGCGGTACCACTTCTTGCGGCAGCGTCTCCTGCGGCTCAGCGGGCGCCGGGACAGGGGGAAGCGCTAAACCGAACATCCCGGCAAACTCATCCAGCGGCATTTTCTGCCCGTTCAGCGTCACCTGGCCGTCAGCATACTGCAGGCTGGAGGTGATGGCGTTATCTTCCATAGTGGTAATACGGAACATCTGTCCCATCGCCGCCAGGCCTTTCACCTGCTGCTCTGCAAGCTTAGCGGCGTCGGCGGGCTGATAGCCTTCCAGCCCGGCAATCTGAGTCATAAACGCCGTCGCCATATCGACCGGGATCACCAGCTTGCCGTCGAGAGATTTGACGCTACGATCCACTTCCTCGGCCAGCGTCTGCGGCGGAGTGGTAGTCAGCGACGGATCTTTGAGCAGAATCGATAGATTCAGGGTGGTTTCGCCCTTCGCGTTGCGCCAGCTTAGCGGAGAAATGGTCAGGGACGGGCTGCCTTTCAGCATCATCGGCAGTGAGCTAAAGAAGGTTTGCGTTAGCGCCTGCTGGTACAGCTCAGGATTCTGCGCCAGCTGAGGGTCCGCCATCAGCGCCTGGGCGTCGGCATTGTACTTCTGGCTGAACTGATGGAAAGCTTCACCATCAATATTGTCCAGCTTCAGGGTCAGCCTGCCGCTACCGATATCCTGATTTTGCAGCTTCAGGCTGTTGACGGTGTAGTCCAGCTGGCTGTTAATCCCTTTGCCGTCGGCGGTCAGCGAAGAGTTGCCGTCGATTTTCATCCCTTCAAACAGCGCCAGCTCTTTTCCTTCAACGCCAATCGCCAGTTTATCCAGCGAGATGGCCTGCTTGCCAATACGCTCGTTGAAGCTGGCCATTTCGGTGGAACCGTCGGTTTTCAGATTATTAAAGGTGAGCTGTACCTTCTGATTGTATTCGTTGACCGCGTTAATTTGCCCGCTGCCCGCTTCGCCGCTCAGGCTGAGGGTTTTTCCCTCTCGATCGGCGTTAAGCTGGAACTGACCGCCGCTAAAAGTGACTTTCTCGTCGTCTTTCGCGTAATCAAGCGGTTTCAGCACGATAGCGGACTGGTTGTCGCCGCTGTAGGCGATGCGGGTATCGATAGTAAACGGCGTTTCGCCTTTTGCAATGTCAAACAGCGACTTGCTGGCCTCGTTGTTCACTAAGGTGGTTTTGACGGATGCCATCGCCGGGGCGAGGTTAAAGGATTTCAGTGAAGCCAGCGGGAAGGGGCCGTGATCGACAACTTCGTCAAACACCAGCGACTGTCCGGCGGCCAGCCAGCGGGGCGCTTTGCCGGCGATGGGTTTCAGGACCAGTTGTAAACGGCTGCTGAACAGACCGCGCTGATAGTCCTGATAGGTGAGCTCTACGCCAGCCTGCGGCGCGCTGCTTTGCAGCTGAGCATTCGCCTGCTGCACCATATCGGCAATGCGGCTTTCCAGCTGCTTCCCTGTGTACCACGCGCCGCCCGTCCAGACGACGCCCAGCGCGATGATAATTCCTGCTGCGACCAGCGATTTTTTCATAGCATTTGTCCATAAATGAAACCAGGCGGATTGGGCCGCCTGGTTGTGTTGTCGTGATGAGTGAAAGTCTAGCAACTGTGGCTAAAAAGTTCAGTAACTTACTGGACCTTATTAAATACGCGCGCCACGCGACCGCTGCCGCTGACCTGTACCGGTGATTCGTTGTGCGCCACGAAAGCCGACTCGCCCGGCTTCAGCGTCAGGCGCTGTTCGCCTTTCACGATCGTTGCTTCACCCTCGACGCAGAACAGGATCGCCGCGCTATCCTGGGCGATGGTTGATGCCTGCGCTGAAAGGTCGTGCAGTGAGAAAGCAAAATCGTCAACCGGGATGGGGAAGTCCAGCTCCGCGCCGTGAATGACCGGCTGGGTCAGGAGTTCGCCAGCGGGTTTGGGTTCAAATTTGACGTTTGCCACCAGCTCCGGAATATCAATGTACTTCGGCGTCAATCCCGCGCGCAGGACGTTATCGGAGTTGGCCATCACCTCCAGCGCCACGCCCTGCAGGTAGGCGTGCGGCGTTTCCGCAAACAGGAACATCGCCTCGCCGGGATTCAGCTTGACCACGTTGAGCAGTAGCGGAGAGAAAAGGCCGCTATCGTCCGGATAGAACTCGGCGATCAGGCGGATAGTCTGCCACGGTTCTCCCTGCTCGCTGTCCAGCGCTCTCTGCAGTACGCTCAGGGCGTGCGCTTTTTCGTCGCCTTTCATGTTCAGCAGGCTGGCAAACAGCTGGCTCAGATGGGCGGCGTCAGGCTGCGCCAGGAACTGCGCTATTGCCGGATGCGCTTCAGCTACCGGCTGCAGCAGCTTCACGATTTCGGAAAACTCGCGGAAGGCGTTCATGGCAAGGAACGGCGTTAACGCGAAAACCAGCTCCGGCTTGTGGTTCGGATCTTTATAGTTACGTTCGGCGGCATCAAGCGGGATCCCGGCGGCATTCTCTTTGGCAAACCCGATTTCCGAGGCCCGTTTGTTCGGGTGAACCTGAATAGAGAGCGGCTGGGCGGCGCACAGCACTTTAAACAGGAACGGCAGTTCACCAAAACGCTCGGCAACTTTGGCGCCAAGCAGGGTCGTTTTATCGCTGTCGATTGCATCGCGCAGAGAACGCGGCGTTCCGGCGTCATCGAGAATTTGCGAGCTGCTCTTCGGATGCGCGCCCATCCACAGCTCCGCCATCGGCAGGTTGTTTGGGTTAGCAATGCCATAAAGTTCGGTTAAGGCGGTATGACTTCCCCAGGCGTAATTTTGCACTGAGTTGATGAGTTTTTGCATTCTCAATCCCTGTTTCCACTTGATAGTAATGGCACTATTAAACCAGCAAACGCCCGAGAAGCAACCGGTGCGAAGAAAAAGTCGTCCTTGTCTCAGTTTTTGTTAAAAAATTGTGTAGAATCGATCGACTCGCTTTTCTACGGGCAAATGGAGTGTCTGCCTGAAATATAATCAGCCAAGCAGTAAGTGAGAGTACAATGTCGAATAAACCCTTTGTATATCAGGATCCTTTTCCACTGAAAAAGGACGATACCGAGTATTACCTCCTCAGCAGTGATTACGTCTCCGTCGCCGAATTCGCCGGCCAGGAAGTTCTGAAAGTTGAACCTCAGGCGCTAACTTTACTGGCACAGCACGCTTTCCACGACGCCTCCTTTATGCTTCGCCCGGCGCACCAGCAGCAGGTCGCCGATATTCTCAACGACCCGGAAGCCAGCGACAACGATAAATACGTGGCGCTACAGTTCTTGCGCAACTCGGATATTGCCGCCAAAGGCGTACTGCCGACCTGCCAGGACACCGGTACCGCAATTATCACCGGCAAGAAAGGTCAGCGCGTGTGGACCGGCGGCGGCGATGAAGCCGCGCTGGCGCAGGGCGTGTACAACACCTATATCCAGGATAACCTGCGCTATTCGCAGAACGCGCCGCTGGATATGTATAAAGAGGTCAACACCGGCAC
>NZ_KV793503.1:24148-24616 GCF_001808475.1 Klebsiella sp. HMSC09D12
TGGATATGTATAAAGAGGTCAACACCGGCACTAACCTGCCTGCGCAAATCGACCTCTACGCTACCGACGGCGAGGAGTACAAATTCCTCTGCATCGCCAAAGGCGGCGGCTCGGCCAACAAAACCTATCTGTATCAGGAAACCAAGGCGTTAATTACTCCGGCGAAGCTGAAAAATTACCTCGTCGAGAAGATGCGCACGCTGGGGACCGCGGCCTGCCCGCCGTACCATATTGCTTTTGTGATTGGCGGCACGTCGGCGGAGTCTACACTGAAAACCGTTAAGCTGGCCTCAACGAAGTATTACGATGGTCTGCCGACCGAGGGCAACGAGCACGGCCAGGCCTTCCGCGATATTCAGCTCGAAAACGAGCTGTTGCTGGAAGCGCAGAACCTTGGCCTCGGTGCGCAGTTCGGCGGTAAATACTTCGCCCACGATATTCGCGTCATCCGCCTGCCGCGCCACGGCG
>NZ_KV793503.1:24636-55645 GCF_001808475.1 Klebsiella sp. HMSC09D12
ATATTCGCGTCATCCGCCTGCCGCGCCACGGCGCCTCCTGTCCGGTGGGCATGGGCGTTTCCTGCTCCGCGGATCGCAACATCAAAGCGAAGATCAACCGCGAGGGGATCTGGATTGAGAAACTGGAGAGCAATCCGGGCAAGTATATTCCCGAGCATCTGCGTCAGGCCGGCGAGGGAGAAGCGGTTAAGGTCAATCTGAACCAGCCGATGAGCGATATTCTGGCGCTGCTGTCGCAGTATCCGGTGTCGACCCGCCTGTCGCTGAGCGGTACGATTATCGTGGCGCGCGATATCGCCCACGCCAGGCTGAAAGAGCTTATCGATAATGGCGAGGAATTGCCGCAGTACGTCAAGGACCACCCGATCTACTACGCGGGCCCGGCGAAAACCCCTGACGGCTACGCTTCCGGTTCTCTTGGCCCGACCACCGCAGGCCGTATGGACTCCTACGTCGATCTGCTGCAGGCGCATGGAGCGAGTAAAATCATGTTAGCCAAAGGTAACCGCAGCCAGCAGGTGACCGACGCCTGTCACAAGCACGGCGGTTTCTACCTCGGCAGCATCGGCGGTCCGGCGGCGGTACTGGCGCAGCAGAGCATCCGTAGTCTGGAGTGCGTGGCCTGGCCGGAGCTGGGGATGGAGGCTATCTGGAAAATTGAAGTTGAAGACTTCCCGGCGTTTATCCTCGTGGATGATAAGGGCAATGACTTCTTCCAGCAGATCCAGAGTTCGCAGTGCGCCCGCTGCGTGAAATAAGCTCAGCCGCCCTTCGGGGCGGTTTTTTATGCCGCTTAGCGGCACGAACCACCAAAATAACTTATAAATCTGACCCATACTTTACGCTTTAAGCAGGTGAGCTTTGTCGCTATTACGCACTTTGAATCCAAGGAGAAAGTAATGACAACGCATCGCAGTGAAAAAGACTCTATGGGCGCAATCGATGTGCCTGCCGATAGGCTTTGGGGCGCGCAGACTCAGCGCTCGCTGGAACATTTCCGCATCTCGACGGAAAAAATGCCGGTCGAGCTTATTCATGCGTTGGCGCTGACCAAGCGTGCGGCGGCAAAGGTGAATAACGATCTCGGTCTTCTGAGCGCAGAAAAAGCGCAGGTGATTATTCAGGCTGCGGATGAAGTGCTGGCAGGCAAGCATCCGGACGAGTTTCCGCTGGCAATCTGGCAAACCGGCTCCGGTACGCAAAGCAACATGAATATGAATGAGGTGCTGGCTAATCGTGCGAGTGAACTGCTGGGCGGGGTACGCGGGATGGAGCGTAAGGTGCATCCTAACGATGATGTTAACAAGAGCCAGAGCTCTAACGACGTTTTCCCGACGGCGATGCACGTAGCGGCGATGATTGCGCTTCGGGTAAAGCTGATCCCGCAGCTCAACATTCTGAAGCAAACGCTTAATGATAAATCCCTGGCCTTCAACGATATTGTCAAAATCGGCCGCACCCACCTGCAGGATGCGACGCCGCTGACGCTCGGCCAGGAGATCTCAGGATGGGTCGCCATGCTCGAGCATAACCTCCGGCATATTGACCATAGCTTGCCCCATCTGGCGGAACTGGCGCTGGGCGGCACGGCGGTGGGAACCGGGCTTAATACCCATCCGGAATACGCGGTACGCGTCGCCGCCGAGCTGGCGGCCCTGAGCGGCCAACCGTTTGTGACTGCGCCGAACAAGTTTGAAGCGCTGGCGACCGTTGATGCGCTGGTGCATGCCCACGGCGCGCTGAAAGGGCTGGCCGCTTCGCTGATGAAAATCGCCAACGATGTGCGCTGGCTGGCCTCCGGTCCGCGCTGCGGCATCGGCGAAATTGCGATCCCGGAAAATGAACCGGGGTCGTCGATTATGCCGGGCAAGGTTAACCCGACCCAGTGCGAGGCCCTCACTATGGTCTGCTGTCAGGTGATGGGTAACGATGTCGCGGTAAACATCGGCGGCGCTTCGGGCAACTTTGAGCTCAACGTTTACCGCCCGATGGTGATCCACAATTTCCTGCAATCGGTGCGGCTGCTGGCTGATGGGATGGCGAGCTTTAATGAGCACTGCGCGTCAGGCATTGAACCTAACCGCGAGCGCATCAGCCAGTTGCTCAATGAGTCGCTGATGCTGGTTACCGCCTTGAATACTCATATTGGCTACGACAAAGCGGCGGAAATTGCCAAAAAGGCGCATAAAGAGGGGTTAACGCTCAAGGCCTCCGCGTTGGCGCTCGGCTACCTGACGGAAGAGGAATTTGACCGCTGGGTGCGCCCTGAAGAGATGGTAGGCAGTATGGCTATTCGCTAGCCAGCCACAGGTGCAGTCGCGGAATCATTAGCCTGAGCGATTGCGCCTGCGGTTTATAACGATACTGCACGTTCCCGGCGTCATAGTTCAGAAGCTCTCCGAGGTCCGGCACGCTAACGCCCTGCGTGCCGGATATCAGCGCGATCATCGGCCCTGGACAGGCGTATTGCACCTGCTTTTGCTGCCCGCTATACCACACCCTGGCGATAGGCTGAACCTTTACCGGCCTCTTTATCTTCAGCTTCGCCCGCTGCGGCAGGGCGGCAATATCCTGGTACTCTCGCTCCAGCTTGCTTTGCCACTGTTCGCGCGTCCAGGGCGGAACCGCGCGGGGCGACTGAAGACTTTTTTCCAGTTGCATGAGAACCTGGTCGCGGGTGAGATTTTTAATCACATGCTTATTGGCCCAGCCGAAGCGGATAGTGCTCGGGTCAATTAACGGGGTGAGCGTGCGATAGGCGCTCAGCGTGATCAGTCCCGGCAGGTGGCGATGGACCCACTCAAATCGTGCGGTAGCGGGAAGACCGGAATCGACGGTGATAATCTTCTCGAAGGTCGCTTTAAGAACGTTGATATGGGCGATCTTGCGTAATAGTTCTGCCTGCTCGCTGGCCTCAGTTCGCAGGCAGATCGCGCCGGGCAAACGCACGGCAGCCTTACTGCTGCGGGTTTCCGACTGCTGCTGGATAAACAGGTGGCTATAGTGTTTGAGCGCCATCTCCAGCGCGGGTTTACCGGTGTGCTGAACCACGTTGATGTTCTCCAGCGGCTGGTGTTCGGCATCTTTGCTGACCGGCGGCAGCTCAAAGACGCGCGCAGCCAGCAGACGGCACTGGCTCAGGGCCTGTTTAAGCGCCTGCAGTTCACGCTCGAGCTGGCGAAAGGTGTCGTTCAGACGTTCAACGAGGTCATAGCTGGCCATATTTCTCCACCTTAGTTACAACATACTTTATGTTTTTTTAAACTATAGCAGACCTCAGCTCCTGCGCAAGGGCTCATCAGGCCGAGGTAAAATTCGGCAGCTGATGATAAACCGGCCAGCTAAAACAAAAACAGGCGCCACCGAGCCCGCTTGCCTGGCAATGGACTTCGCCAGCCATTGCCTGGGCAATACTGTGGACGATAGCCAAACCAAGACCGCAGCCGCCGGTGGCGCGATCGCGGCTGGGGTCGAGACGAACAAACGGCTCGAACACTTTCTCCCGCTCAGCGGGCGCGATACCTGGACCATCATCTTCGACGCGCAGCGTTGCGCGCGAACCCTGCAGCGTCAGGCTGACCTGAATACGCTGGTTACTGTAGCGCAGGGCGTTGTTCACGAGGTTATCCAGCACCCGTTCCATTAAGCGCATGTCCAGCGCGCCGTAATTTCCGTCCACGACTTCGCTTAGCGCAACGTCGCGCTGGGGATTCACCGCCTGAATATCTTCTACGCGATCGCCGAGCCACGCCGGGAAATTGGGGGTCGTCAGCTTCAGTTCATTCTGCGGGCGATCGAGGCGCGCATAGGTCAGCAGCTCTTCAATCAGGGCCTCCAGCTGGCCGATATCGCGATTTAACGCCTGTGATTCGGCTTCTGTAAGGTTCTCGCTCATCTCCAGGCGGTAGCGCAGACGCACCAGCGGGGTGCGCAGTTCATGGGCAATACCGTCGATCAGCTGTTTTTTGCTGGCGATAAGCGCGTTGATATTATCGGCCATCTGATTAAACGCCACGCCCAGCCGTTCGAAGCTGGACATGCTATCGAAGTGGATCCGCTCGCTAAGATGCCCGTCGCCGAAGCGCTGAGCGGCGGTTTCGATACGCAGCATATCCTGCCAGTGGGGGCGCATCCAGATGAATACGGGAAAGGCCAGCGAAATAGCAATGAAGGCCATCAGAGCCAGATCCAGCAGGCGCATCTCATGCAAAAAATAGAGATACGGTACCGGGCCGACGGAGAGCACGTAGTGGCTACGAGGGATACGCTGAATAAAGGTGTACTGATCGTCCAGGGCTACGATATCGCCAGCGCGCAGATGCTGCATCGAGTTTTCCGAGAGCTTGAATTTGCTGATAGGCTCGATATGCAGATCGAATGAAAGATTAAGGTCCAGCTCTTTGAGCGTTTTGCTCCAGTCGCGCGGCGGGATCTCGCGCAGCTCGCTGCGCATCAGATACAGCGAGCTCTTCATCAAATCATCCAGCGACTGGCGGCCTGCTCGCTCGGCGGTAAATTTGTACACCAGGCCGACCATCATCGTCATTACCAGAAAACAGACGAACAGCAGGAGGTAAAACTGCACAAACAGCTTTTTCATAGCCAGATCCGTAAATTAATTGTCCCACGCGTGCGGGGCGAATAAATAGCCTTTATTGCGTACCGTTTTGATGCGATAAGGCTCAGTCGCGTTGTCGAGAAGCTTTTTGCGCAAACGCGAAATGGCGACGTCGACGCTGCGGTCCATACCATCGTAGCTAACGCCGCGCAGGTTTTTTAATAGCGCATCCCGATCCATAATTTGTCCTGCGTGGGTCGCCAGCTCCCATAACAGATCGAAATCCGCGGTGGACAACGCGACGTTTTCCCCGCTGAGCATAACCTGACGATTGACCGGATCGATACTCAGCGAACCAAAAGCGATCGCTTTATGCGGCGTCAGCGAGGAGGGGACGCCGCTACTGTCCTGGGGGGGGACATGCTGGCGCAAATGCAGACGCAGTCGGGCTAACAGCACTGCGGGTGGCGTTGTTTTCAGAATATAATCGCTGGCGCCCATTTCGAGCGACAGGATATGGTTCATATCGCTATCCAGTGACGTAAGCAGCACGATGGGCCCTTGCCACTGGCCGCGTAAATCCCGGCACAACGTCATCCCATCTTTACCGGGCAGCATGATATCCAGCAGCACCAGATCGGGCTTTTCGCGCGCGATAACCTCTTCGGCACGGTCACCGCGAGGCTCAACCACGACGTCCATATCATGTTTCCCGAGATAGGCCGCAATCAGCGCGCCTACTTCGGCATCATCCTCAACGAAAACAATTTTATTCATAGCGTGTATGCTTACACTCATCTCTGGCTGATTGAATCTGTTGCCCTTAGGCGCGGTCAGTGCCACGCTTAAGGCATCATCAGGGCGTAGCCCGTTAATTCACTGTTGTCATTGTAAACTATTCGGGCATCAATATGAGCTATGAGTTAGCGATGAAATTCGCTATGATGGCTGAATTCGCGCAATGATTGATCAGATTTATGCTTTGCCGCGCGTTTAGCGCATCGTGCTGGATGCGGGCAGGACTGGCTGAAGAGCTTCTGCCCGTACAAAATAGATGCTGCTAAATTAAGGTGAGATCGAAGCTGCCTTATTCCATGCTCTTTTGCCTGGCGCCGTAGGGGCAGAGGACGAATTTGCAGATGCTTCTTCGGTTGCAAATTAGCAGCGTTGGATTTTGATTGCCGGGGCACTGGATAAACTTTGTCAGCGTTGACCATAGCTTTTCGCTATAGGGAAAAGCATGAATAACCTGTAAGTCGCCGGGCTCACCGTTTATGAAGACGTCATCTTGCGTGATGTTAATAACCGAACCGATGTTCAAAAAATAATCTCCATTATACCATATAATTAATTTCAGATTTCTGGCACTGGCCGCAACTGAAAATCCTGTTCCAGTTAAAGGACATACAAGACTATTTTCAATATTCCACTCCATGCTAGACGCTCTCCAGTAATTCACGAGCATTTTCGCGTTGATAAATATAGTTTAATGAGTTTCAGAGGCTTTTGGATTGTGTATAACGCAGGTCCGAACATGAAGATTCCTTTAGCTGGTTCTTATTCAGGCTAATATAAAATGATTGCGGTTATATGAGTGTCTAATACTAGTAAAGATAATAGCAACAAGTAAAAGATTCGAAAAACTCGGCAGGAGTGAACTAATAAACTGAAATGCATGTTATGAACAGAATTATATTCTGCAATGGATATTATGTTTAGATCGAAAGATCGTAAAATCAGTTAATTACGATCTTATTCACTGCGGTTGCTTTGATTAATGGTAAAGTATGCTTTTATATGAAATCGGTTTTATATTGATCTAAGTCAATAAATTGTGCCTTATTGTGCTCTTTTTCTCAAAAAAGGCTACGTGCGCTATTTAAGGTTATGCGCAAGTAGAATAACGCAAAAGCAAGCGATTAAGATGAAAAACCATCCATGTCAATAAATGGTTTCTACCATATTTAGTAGGTATTGATGTGTATCATTTAGTTCCAGATAATAGCTCTATTTAACGCACGATATAATTGATATTTATTTCTTTTGTAGGCCCGTAAAAACGCAAGGCCGGCGTTCAGGAAGGGGGCTTTGCCTGCGGAGGCTGCAAAAAAGAAATACGCTAAATGGATGAGCAATAATGCTTGCGATAAATCTTAATCCGCTATAATGAACGAAAAATCGACTAATCCTTTACGCCTCGTTTGATAAAATAATTTATTTAAGCTCATGGGGTTAGCAGGCGTAAAATTAGCCGGAAATAGCAGACTCTGTTTCCTGGTAAATTGTCACTACGGCAAGCATTAATAACTGTTCATAAGGCATCAGAGTGATAGGCGAGGCCATTGTGATGATGGGATTCAGGGCGCTGGCGGATTCTGCGCCATGGTGTCTGCGTTTGCACATTTATCAACAGCGGGACTTAGGTTATGCTGCAGGTTCTTGTTGTTTAAATGTTAAGGCAAAGGAATGGGGCTGTTGATAAAAGCGCTGCTCGGCGCGCTGGTCGTCGTGTTGATCGGCGTACTTTCTAAAACGAAGAATTACTATATCGCCGGCTTGATTCCGCTCTTTCCCACTTTCGCCCTGATTGCGCACTATATCGTTGCCAGCGAGCGGGGGATCGAGGCGCTGCGAACCACCATCGTATTCGGAATGTGGTCGATCATTCCGTACTTTATCTATTTGCTTTCGCTATGGTATTTCACCGGCATCATGCGCCTGCCGTTTGCTCTGGCAGGCGCGGTGGTGTGCTGGAGCCTGTGCGCGTGGCTGTTGATTATCGGCTGGAGCCGTTTTCACTAGCGCAGATGACGTCCGCCGTCGACGGCAAACGAGCGCCCGGTAACGTAGTGACTGCCGAAGAGATATTCGATCAGATCAATGATCTCTTTTTCACCCGGCGCGATTTTCATCAGCGATTTGTCGAGGGCCTGTTTGCGGTACTCCGCATCATCGCCTTCATTAAATAAAATCAGCGATGGGGCGATGGCGTTAACTTTGATTTCCGGCGCCAGCTTACGAGCGAACGAGCGGCTCATATTATCCATTGCCGCCTTGCTGGCCGCATAGGCAATATGCTTGTCGCTGCCGCGCTCCACGACGTAGTCGGTAATGTGAATAATATCGCTGGCGGCCTGTCCGTGACCGCGTAGCAGGCTCTCCAGCGCATGGTTGAGCAGGTAAGGGGCGTTGACGTGAATTTGCATCATGCTAGCGAGCACCGTGGTTAACGGGATCCCCGGTTTTTCAGCCATCCAGCCGCTGGCGTTATGAATGACGGCGCGCAGGCCGGCGGCGGCCTGCGCTTTTACTTCTTCGGCGAACGCCAGAATGCTGTCGTCAGTGCTGAAATCCGCGTGCAGACAAACGGCACCCGCATTACGCAGTTCGTCGATGGCCGGATACCATGTGCGGTAGCTGATCATAACGGGCTGCTGCCGGGCCAGAAAATGGCGAGCCAGGGCGAGACCGATGCGACGGCCTCCACCGGTAATCAGGATCGGGCGAGGCTGGATGTCAGCCATGGGTATCTCCTATGAGTTCAGCGGCAGGGTAACCGCTTACCCTACCAACATCCACGTTGCCGGTACGGCGGCAACCAGCAAAAAACCAATTAATGCCAGGTCACGGCGTTTAAGCGGGCGATCGTGCTGGTGTGTACGACGGGCATACAGGAACACCAGAAGACCCGGAGCGTAAAGTATCACTGACAACAATAAATGCACAGGGCCGGACGCATATAATAACCATAAGCCATAAATGCAGGCTCCGACGCCTACCGCCTTGTGCAGCGGGCGCCGGGCAATCTTCAGCAGAAATGCGCCGACCAGAAAATAAGGGACCAGAATCATCTCGGAGGCGATCGTCAGCAGCGTGTTGTAATCCGAGCCGGTCAGCCAAATCAATACCAGTGAAGCCTGCACGCTAATATTGGTGAGCCACAGCGAAGACGACGGCGCATTGTTTTTGTTGGTGCGCGCGAATAGACGCGGAAAGGCTTTATGGGTTGCAGCCAGATAGGGGACTTCCGCCGCCATTATCGTCCAGCTCAGGTAAGCGCCGCAAACGGAGATAATCAGCCCGGCAGCGATCACGATCTCGCCCCACGGGCCCATCATTTGCACCATCAGCCCGGCCATTGACGGATTGCGTATTTCCGCCAGCTCGCTCCGCGGTACGACGCCTAAAGAGAGAAGCGTCACCAGCAGGTAGACCGCCAGCGCGGAGAGTACCGCCAACAGCGTTGCGCGTCCGACATCCCGTTTATTACGCGCGCGAGCGGAAACCACGACCGCGCCTTCCACGCCGATGAATACCCACAGGGTGATCAGCATGGTGTTTTTCACCTGCTCCCATACCGGTACGCCCAGCGCCAGACCGCTAAAATCAATCCGGAAGGTCTCCATGCGAAACGCAAAGGCGGCCAGCGCGACAAACGCGCCGAGCGGCAGCAGCTTGGCAAGCGTCGCGGCGAGATTGATACCCGCCGCCGTTTGGACGCCGCGCAGCACCAGGAAATGGACAATCCATAGCAGCGCGGATGCGCCGACGATAGCTTGCCAGGTGTTGCCATCGCCGAACAGGCGCAGCTCGGGAGTATCGGTAAAAAAGCTTAGCGCCGAGAACACGATAACCAGATAGGAAACATTCGCGATAACCGCGCACAGCCAGTAGCCCCAGGCGGAGCAGAAACCAATCAGTTCACCGAAGCCTTCGCGGGCGTAGGTAAATATGCCGCCATCGAGGTCGGGGCGGATGCGGGTAAGCAGCAGCATAGCGAAGGCGAGGAACAGGATCCCCACGCCGGTAATGCCCCAGCCAATCAGCAGCGCGGAAGGACTGGCGACGGCCGCCATGTTTTGCGGCAGACTGAATACACCCGCGCCCAGCATCGAGCTGAGTACCAGCGCGGTCAGGGCGCTAAGGCCCAGTTTCTTTTCCATGGCGTTCCCGAGGTGACAATCATCAATCTAAGAATATTTATTTGGCGGAATCGCATAAAAATGGAGGATTACGCTAAGGCGCGGGATTTTACGGAGTGTTTTGTATGCATGCAATGGAGATAAATGAAAAAAAAAGAAAAGGCGACAGATCGCCGCCTTTTTGTTCAGTTCAGACGCCGTTATTTATACAGGTCGGCGCTGATAGTGATGTTGCCACCGCGCTCCTGCCACTGGCGTGTGATGTGATAGTACTTCGCGCCTTTCTTCGCGGCGCGCTTAGCCGTCTGGTAGGAGATTTCCGTCATGTTACCGAAATTACCGGTGAACTTGATGCTGTCATAAGGAACCATCTGCGCGGCGGTAATTTTGTTCACTTCCTCAACTTTGGTGCCGTCCGGGAGCGTGACGGTGTAACGTCCACCTTTAGAGGATTGCGTTTCAAAGAAACGGCCTACGCCAGTGCCGGAACCGACCGCTGCGGTCGTCGCAACGCCCGGAATTTCCACTTTCTTAGCCGCTTCTCCGCCTTCTGCCAGCGCGGCGCGTCCGGCTTCTGAATCGGCCGGGATCGCATCCGGGCTTTGCAGAACGCGCTTTTTGGCATCCGCTTTGTAGATATAAGCGGTGATACGCTGGTTGCCGCCCTGGTTGGCATCAACCTGGCGCACGATAAAGAAAGAGGCGGCGCCCTTGGCCTTAGCCGCTTTAGTGATGGCGTCGTTGACTTCCGGCTGGCTGCGGTAGAAACCTTGCACGGTAACGGTATCGAACGGTTCCAGCTCAACGGCCTGGTCTTTCGGTAATTCCATCACGCCGTTGATAATGCGATTTTTAGGCGCGTCGGCCTGCGGGGCGTTTTCTTTATAAAAATCGGCCGTTACGCGCAGGTTGCCGCCGCTGCCAAAATCAGACGTGTCGACAACATAAAAGGAAGCTGCGCCTTCTTTGTCCGCTTTACGGGAAACTGCCTGCACGGCGTCGCCAATGGCGTTAAAACGACCGGTGACCACTACGCGATCGTAGGGCTTCAGCGCCGCCGCCTGCTCCGGGGTCAGCTCGGTCGCTGCGTGGGCAGACAACGCGGTTGTAGCCAGAAGAGCAGACGCCAGGAGTGAGTTCTTAAGCTTCATAAAAATAATCCTTTGCCTTGCGCAAACCATGTACTGGTGTTGTTGTTGACTGAAAACGTTTGATTATTGCATTTATCGTGAGTGACTGTCTGCGTCAATTTTCAGTTGTCGCTCTAAACGTATAGTGCAGAAATATAACATTTTTCGATATGTTGAAAAAACAGCCGCTTGACCAGCAAAATCGATAATCAATATCACTTTCATAAGTTAACGTAATGTTAATACTATGATCCAGATGGCGATAAATGGTGAATTAACCCCTCATCCAGGCGAATTATCAGGTGCTGGCATGAAAATAAGGTAAATATTGCTGCCTGACACGGTTAGCCGTGCGTTTTACCAATAAAATCAAAATTTCTGTTTTATCGCTGTAGATCACAATCGGTATTTTCAGTAGGTTATAAAAAGTTTGTTACTGTTTCATTTTTTCAGACATATGTTGCCAGGCGCGTTCATCCGCCTTCGCAACGGTCGTTTGTAAGAAAAGTAAACCATCATCAAAAACCGATGGAAGGGAAAACTATGCGTATTGGTGTACCAAGAGAGAGACTCGCCCTGGAAACCCGGGCCGCCGCAACGCCGAAAACGGTGGAGCAGCTGCTGAAACTCGGGTTCAGCGTCGCGGTAGAAAGCGGCGCCGGTAAACTGGCCAGTTTCGACGACGAAGCCTTCGTTCAGGCTGGAGCGGAGATCGTGAGCGGTAATGACGTGTGGCAGTCTGACGTCATTCTGAAAGTTAACGCCCCTGATGACGATGAAGTTCTGCTGCTGAATCCGGGCACGACGCTGATCAGCTTCATCTGGCCCGCGCAAAATCCGCAGCTGATGGAAAAACTGGCGGCGCGGAATATTAACGTGATGGCGATGGATTCGGTGCCGCGTATTTCGCGCGCGCAGTCGCTGGATGCGTTAAGTTCGATGGCCAACATCGCCGGCTACCGCGCGATTGTTGAGGCCGCCCATGAGTTTGGTCGCTTCTTTACCGGGCAGATTACCGCAGCAGGTAAGGTTCCTCCTGCGAAGGTAATGGTCATCGGCGCAGGGGTTGCCGGGCTCGCGGCCATCGGCGCGGCGAACAGCCTGGGCGCGATTGTCCGCGCGTTCGATACCCGCCCGGAAGTCAAAGAGCAGGTGCAGAGTATGGGCGCCGAGTTCCTTGAGCTGGATTTTAAAGAGGAGGCGGGCAGCGGCGACGGTTATGCCAAAGTCATGTCCGAAGCCTTTATCAAAGCCGAGATGGCGCTCTTTGCCGCGCAGGCCAAAGATGTTGATATTATTGTCACCACCGCCCTGATTCCGGGCAAACCGGCGCCGAAGCTGATCACCCGCGAAATGGTTGACTCCATGAAACCGGGCAGCGTAGTGGTGGATCTGGCATCACAAAACGGCGGCAACTGCGAATACACCGTACCGGGCGAAGTGGTCACCACCGCTAACGGCGTGAAGATCATCGGTTATACCGATCTGCCGGGACGTCTGCCGACGCAGTCGTCGCAGCTGTACGGCACTAACCTGGTTAACCTGCTTAAACTGCTGTGTAAAGAGAAAGACGGCAATGTCGTTATCGATTTTGATGATGTCGTTATCCGCGGCGTTACCGTGGTTCGCGAGGGTGAAATCACCTGGCCCGCTCCGCCCATTCAGGTTTCTGCTCAGCCGCAGGCGGCAGCGAAAAAGGTTGAAGCGCCAAAAACAGAGGAGAAACCGAGCTCGCCGCTGCGCAAGTATGCGCTGATGGCGCTGGCGATTATTCTGTTCGGCTGGCTGGCAAGCGTCGCGCCGAAAGAGTTTCTCGGCCACTTTACCGTCTTCGCGCTCTCCTGCGTGGTCGGTTATTACGTAGTCTGGAACGTCTCCCATGCGCTGCATACGCCGCTGATGTCGGTCACCAACGCCATCTCCGGCATTATCGTCGTCGGGGCATTATTGCAGATAGGCCACGGCGGCTGGGTCAGCTTTCTGAGCTTTATCGCGGTGCTGATCGCCAGCATTAATATTTTTGGTGGTTTCACCGTCACTCAGCGCATGCTGAAAATGTTCCGCAAAGGATAAGGGGTAACAAATGTCTGGTGGATTAGTTACAGCTGCATACATTGTTGCCGCGATTCTGTTTATTTTTAGCCTGGCGGGGCTTTCCAAACACGAAACCTCCCAGCAGGGCAACTACTACGGTATTGCCGGGATGGCGATTGCGCTGGTGGCGACCATTCTGGGGCCGGACAGCAGCAACGTCGCGTGGATCCTGCTGGCGATGGTCATCGGCGGCGCTATCGGTATTCGTCTGGCGAAGAAAGTCGAAATGACCGAGATGCCGGAGCTGGTGGCGATTCTGCACAGCTTCGTTGGCCTGGCGGCGGTGCTGGTTGGCTTTAACAGCTATCTGCAGCACGAAACCGGTATGGAACAGATTCTGGTCAATATTCATCTGACCGAAGTGTTTCTCGGCATCTTCATCGGTGCGGTCACCTTTACGGGTTCCGTGGTTGCCTTTGGCAAGCTGTGCGGCAAGATGTCCTCTAAGCCGCTGATGCTGCCGAACCGCCACAAGCTGAACCTGGCGGCGTTGGTCGTATCCTTCCTGCTGCTGATCGTCTTCGTGCGTACCGACAGCATTGGCATGCAGGTGCTGTGCCTGCTGGTGATGACCGTCATCGCGCTGGCCTTTGGCTGGCACCTTGTGGCCTCCATTGGCGGCGCGGATATGCCGGTGGTGGTGTCAATGCTGAACTCCTACTCTGGTTGGGCGGCGGCGGCGGCGGGCTTTATGCTCAGCAACGACCTGCTGATTGTCACCGGTGCGCTGGTGGGTTCTTCCGGTGCGATTCTGTCTTATATCATGTGTAAGGCGATGAACCGTTCGTTCTTGAGCGTTATTGCCGGTGGTTTTGGTTCTGACGGTACGGCGTCCACAGGAGATGAAGAAGTGGGCGAGCATCGCGAAATCAGCGCTGAAGAAACCGCTGAGATGCTGAAAAGTTCGCAGTCGGTCATTATCACTCCGGGCTACGGCATGGCGGTTGCGCAGGCCCAGTATCCGGTAGCGGAAATCACCGAACGACTGCGCGCGCGCGGAATCAAAGTCCGGTTTGGTATTCATCCAGTCGCCGGACGTCTGCCGGGCCATATGAACGTCCTGCTGGCGGAAGCGAAAGTCCCGTATGACATCGTGCTGGAAATGGACGAGATCAACGATGATTTCTCCGACACTGACACCGTGCTGGTTATCGGCGCTAACGATACCGTTAACCCGGCGGCGCAGGACGATCCGGGCAGCCCAATCGCCGGTATGCCGGTGCTGGAAGTGTGGAAAGCGCAGAACGTGATTGTATTCAAGCGTTCAATGAACACCGGCTATGCTGGCGTACAGAACCCGCTGTTCTTCAAAGAGAACACCCACATGCTGTTTGGCGATGCCAAAGCCAGCGTCGATGCGATTCTGAAAGCGCTGTAGAGTCAAGTCTTTTAAAACCTGTGCTTCTTAAGCCGTCTCTTCTGAGACGGCTTTTTTATATAGCCAGCGAAGCCATGATTTGCTCATAAAATCATCAGTTCAGAGTGATATAATACGCCTGTTTTTCACCCAAACTGAGGATATTATGGATACCGAGTTAACCCCCACGCAACTGGCTATCGAATTTCTGCGTCGTGACCCCGCTGCACTAACCCCCGCGCAGTATCTGAAAAAGCTGAAACTACTGGAACTTGAGTTTGCTGATTTGATGGCGCTCTCATCCATGGAGCTTAAAGAAGAGATCGATCACGCCTGGCGTTTAGGTATCCACTAACGTTTTAGTTACCGATATAGCTGTTGAAATAAGGGCCATGAGGCCCTTTATTTTTGCTATCGACATGGCAAAAAAATCCCCCGCGTGGGCGGGGGAGGATTGTTATGACAGCGATAAACGGCGCTGGTTAATCGTCTTCTTCGTCATCAAGCTCAACCGGCGTCTGATACTGATCCGGTTTCAGCGCCAGCAGATCGCAGCGCAGGTGGTCGATAACCTGTTCAGCGGTATTGCCGAGGAAGGCCGCTGAAAGCCCTGTACGGCCAATCGTACCCAGCACCACGATCCCCGCCTGGAGATGCTCCGACAGGTCTGGAATGACCTCTTCAGGTAACCCTTTTTCAACATGAGTACGGTTTTCATCGATGCCGAATTTCTGCCGCAGCGCTTTCATGGCCAACAGGTGCTGGCCGCGTATGGCGTCGTTGTAGACGCTGGGGTCAAAATCCGGTAGCTCAATGGCAATATTGATAGGCGTAACCGGATAGGCGCCCACCAGATGGACCTCAGTATGGTTAACCTGTTCCGCCAGCTCAATGGTTTCTCTTACCAGCTTTTCATTGAGCGCGTTGTGGTAGTTCTCTTCACTGGCGAGATTAACCGCCACCAGCGCTTTGCCGCCTTCCGGCCACGGCTGATCTTTAACCATCCAGACCGGGCACGGACATTTGCGCAGCAGATGCCAGTCCGTAGGCGTGAAAATCACCGCTTCCAGCTTGTCGTGCTGGTGCGCCATCTTCAGAACCAAATCATGCTTCTCGCTTATGATTTCCTGAATAATGGCTTCGAAGGGGCGGTTATGCCACACCACTTTGATGTCAATGGGTACGCCGGACTCAATATAAAATTTGGCCTGCTCGCGAATCCAGGCGGTACGCTGCCCGATTACGCCCTGGCGCATAGCGGTACGCTCGTCCGGGGAGAGCAGGGTGGTCATTTCATAGGAAAAATCATAGATCGGCAAAAAGGCTTTGATGCGTCCACCAATCCGTTGGTGCAGATACACCGCACGCCGCAATGCAGGCTGGTCGTCCTGATTGGGGTCGATTACTACCAGCATGTTCTGATACTTCGCCATACAGGGTCTCCTTACAACTGTAACTACAGTCTGTAATTAAAAAGATAACCTATATGGATGAAATGAAACAGGGGATAAGCCTGGCCAGATCAACAAATGAGAAAAAAATTCGCGATCTGGCCGGATAGGAAGGAACTATCAGGCGACGTTGCGGGCCTGACCAGCAAGCTGCGCCAGCAGGTCGCTGTTTTCGATGGTGATGTATTTTCCTTTAACCGCCAGCATACCGCTTTTCTGGAAACGACCCAGCAGGCGGCTGATGGTTTCAACCGTCAGGCCCAGATAGTTGCCGATATCGCCGCGCGTCATGGTGAGGCGGAACTCACGCGGGGAGAAACCACGCTGTGCAAAACGGCGGGACAGGTTGTAGATGAAGGCCGCCAGGCGCTCTTCTGCGTTCTTTTTAGAAAGCAGCAGGATCATATCCTGATCGCCTTTGATCTCACCGCTCATCAGACGCATCATCTGCTGACGCAGATTCGGCATCTTGCCGGATAGGTCGTCGAGCGTTTCGAACGGAATTTCGCAGACCATTGAGGTTTCCAGCGCCTGGGCAAAGCTCGGGTGGTGGCCGGTGCCGATAGCGTCAAAGCCGACCAGATCGCCCGCCAGATGGAAACCGGTAATCTGCTCATCACCCTGTTCGGTAATGGTGTAGCTTTTAATGGTGCCAGAACGAATTGCATACAGCGATTTCAGCTCATCACCGGCTTTGAACAAGGTCTGTCCTTTCTGGATAGGCTTTTTCCGCTCGATAATGTTATCAAGCTGATCAAGCTCATGCTCGTTCAGAGTAAAAGGGATGCAAAGCTGGCTAATGCTGCAATCCTGGCAATGGATTGCACAACCGCCAGACTGAATGCGTCGTATAATTCGCTTTTCCGGGATCATAAGTCTGCTCAGGCTTTAATTGATATTGGTCAATTTTAACATCTTTTTGGTGAGCAGGTAAGCCTCGAACCTCTGAAACACGTAATATTAAGAGGGTAAATCCATTTTGTTAGTTATCCATTTGATTATTAATAAGTTATCTGGCTAATTTGGATTGTAAAGTTACCGGAAACTTCCAAAAAGGCACTTACGGTCAAAGAAGCAGATACCCCTCATGGCGCAATAACCACTCTTTTCTCTGTACGCCGCCGGCATAGCCGGTCATGGTTCCGTTGCGTCCGATCACCCGATGGCAGGGCACCACTATGCTGACCGGATTTGAACCATTAGCAGCGCCCACGGCGCGCGCTGCGCCCGGTCGGCCCAGCGCCTCCGCCAGTTGACCGTAATGCATGACCTGACCGCAGGGGATAGTGCGCAGCGTTTTCCAGACTTCCCGTTGAAAAGGGGTGCCTGCGGTGGCGGTAGGAAGCGTATCAATAATGGCGAGATCGCCCGCGAAATAATCACTGAGCTTACTGCTCAGGTTACCGGGATTGCGGGAATCAACGCGTTGGTAACCTTCATGCCGATAATGAACATCCAGCAGTTGCTCCATGCGCTCGCGATGCTGATCCCACTCAACGGCCCGCAGGTTGAACTGCTCATCGCAAATCACCCAGAGCGGCCCCAGCGGGGTGTCAATTTTATCTTGTAGCAGCGTCAGCATCGGTAATCCTTCATCGAGGTTAGTTTGACAGGACATCACCATAGCATGAGGCGAGGTTGGCAAACTATACCCCGAAAAGGTCAACAGAGAGGGTCAACATGGACTATTAATTATGATGTGAGTAAAGCGATGTTTATTGCGGTATTCACTAACTGGCGCGCGGGCAATGCGATGTTATCCGGCGGCGAATTTTCCTGTACAGAGAGGGCTATTTACCGGCAGGCGCCGGTACTCTTTATGAATTGACTGGCATTCTTTGAGGCCATATTTCCTGGCGTTTCTTCGCTGTTTTTTCAACAAAGGTGGTGATATGCAATATATGATGACTGGCGTTGTAGTAGTGATTATCAGCGGCTTAGCAATTCATCTGATCTCTTTGGCGATTGAGGGCCTGTATAAAGTTATCCGTAACCGCACGACCTGGCGCTAACGTTTGGCGGCCTTCCCTGGCCTTTGGCGACGTTAAGGCAACCGCGGATAAATACCCGGTCCGATAGGGAGTCCCGCGAGATACCAGACCACCAGCAACAGTAGCCAGACGACAAGGAAAATGAGTGGATAAGGCAAGACCAGCGAGTAGTAGGTTCCCAGTTTAGCCTCGGGCCGGTAGCGCTGTAAGAAGCCGAGAAATAGCGGCACAAACGGCGATACCGGCGCCAGCGGCAGCACCGATGAGTCGGCAATACGAAACAGAATTTGCGCGAATGCCGGATGAAAGCCCAGCAGCATAAACATCGGCACGAAAATCGGCGCCAGAATCGACCAGATTGCCGAACCGCTGGCGATGAACATACACAAAAAGGCGGATAGCAGCGCCAGGCCGACGAACGCCGGCACGCCGCTCATTCCCGCGCTCTCCAGCAGGTCCGTTAAACCGACGGCCATAAATTTTCCCATATTGCTCCAGTTAAACATGGCGACGAACTGGGCCAACGGGAAGACCATCACGATAAAACCTGCCATCTCTTTCATGGGTTCAATCATCAGCGGAGGCAGATCGGCCTGGCGGCGAATTTTGCCGGTGGCAATGCCGTAAGCCAGTGAGACGACGAAGAAGAAAAAGATGATGAGCGGGACGATCCCTTTTATAAATGGCGAAGGCATCACGGTATGCTTAATGGGGTCACGCAAAATACCGTTTTCCGGCACGACCATCAGCGCGATAACCGCCATGAATAACAGCGCGGCAATACCGGCCACGCGCAGGCCGAAGCGCTGTTCTGGCGTTAACGATTGCAGCGTTTCATCGCTTTTGCCTTGCCATTGACCTAAGCGCGGCTCGACCAGCTTATCGGTAATCAATCCACCGACCAGAGTGAGAACGATCACCGAAGTTGCCATAAAGTACCAGTTATCGATCACGCTGACGTGCAGCGAGGCGTCAAGGGTTTTGGCCGCTTCGGTACTGATTCCTGAGAGCAGGACATCGGTGGTGACGATGAGCAGGTTGGCCGTGAAGCCGCAGCCGACCCCGGCGATTGCCGCCAGCAGCCCGGCAACCGGGTGGCGGCCGACGGCGAGGAACATCAGGGCGCCTAACGGCGGCATAATCACCAGCGCGGCATCGGAAGAGATATGGCTAAAGAAGGCGATAAACAGCACCATATAGCTGGCGTAACGGGCGCTAACGTGTGATGACATTTTTGCCATCAGCGAAGGCAACAGGCCCACTCGTTCAGCAAATCCAGCCCCCAGAACCAGAGCCAGAATGGCTCCCAGCGGCGCGAAACCGCTGAAGTTTTTAATCACGTTCGGCAAAAACCAATGTAATCCTTCAATGCTGAGCAGATTTTTCACCACCACTCGCGAGCCGTCGGTGGGGTTCTGGACGCTGACGTTCAGCGCCGACAGGATGGCGGTGGCGGCCATTAATACCACGATCAGATAGATAAACAGTAAAAACGGATGCGGGACCTTATTACCAATTTTTTCAACCCAGCCATAGAGCTTACCGGTGGGGGAAGGCGACGGTATGGATGACATACTCATGGGCGTTCCTCAGTTGTCGTTGTTGTGTTGTTTGTCTCTTAACCCCAGGGCGTGTCAGCAGTTGTTTTTTTTGCGCTTAACGCGTTGCTGTACTCCATCCGGAGGTCTTTTATTATTTTAAAATCGAAGGCTTGACGTCCTGCGGGATCGGACACCGGTAGGGCCTTTCGGCTAAAACCTGTGCCAGTTCCTGCTGACTGGTAGTCAGTAGCGACCTGTCGCTGAACAAACGAATGGCCGTTGCAGCCAGTATTTTCCCCGCCAGAAGCATTCCTTTGTGAGCGATGGAGGTTCTGCCCTGGCTCACCAGTTGCCAGGTATGCAGCGGCGTCCCGACGGCAAAGCAGGGGCTGAAGCATTGGGCTACGGGAGCTTTCCAGCTTACGTCGCCGACGTCGGTAGAGCCCGCAAGGATGTTATCGGTAGCCGCCCACGGCGCCACTTCATCGATAAGGATCGTCTCGCGGTGGCGGCGGGCGAATGCTTTCCCCTCGTCTCCGCTGGTATCGGCAATGTTTTTCAGGCTGTTATGAATATCGTTAGCGCTTAAGGTCGCGCGAATTTCGGCGGCGAAAGCGCGCTCTTCCTCGCTCCAGTGCGGCGTGCCGTAATGGCATACCGCCTGATACATCGCCGCTTCCAGGGTGCGGTTGGGGAGATAGCTGGAACAGGCTTTTTCGAAGCGACAGCTGACGCTGGTCTCGGTCATCAGCGCGGCGCCCTGGGCGATTTTTTCGATCCGGGCGAAGATTTGCTGTGCGTCGGCCATTTCCGGGGCGCGAATGAGATACAGCACTTCCGCCTGCGCCTGAACAACGTTAGGAGAGACGCCGCCGGTATCGGTGATGGCGTAGTGCACCCGCGCCTTTTCGATAATATGCTCGTTAAGGAAGTTGCTGCCGGTGGTCATCAGCGTCACGGCATCCAGCGCGCTGCGGCCAAGATGCGGAGAGTTTGCCGCGTGCGCCGCGGTGCCGGTAAACCGCCATGCCGCCTGAATGTTGGCAAGGGTACTGGTGCTGAACATCCCGGCCCAGGCTTCCGGGTGCCAGGTCAGGGCGGCGTCGATGTCATCGAATAACCCCTCGCGGACCATAAAGGTCTTCCCGGAACCGCCTTCCTCGCCGGGACATCCGTAGAAACGAAGCGTGCCGACGCCGCCTTGTTGCAGCAGCCAGTTCCTGGCGGCGACCGCCGCGGCGAACGCCGCCGTACCAAGCAGGTTATGCCCGCACCCGTGGCCGTTTTCCCCCGGCGTTGGAGATGCGGGCGCTGCGCAGTAAGCCTGCTGGCTGAGCCCCGCCAGGGCGTCAAATTCGCCGAGCAGGGCAATTACCGGTTGGCCTTCACCAAAGCTGGCGATAAAGGCGTTGGGGATCCCGCCCGCATTGCAGGTCAATTGAAAACCTTCCGCTTCCAGCGCATCGGCCAAACACGCGGCGGACCAGAACTCCTGAAAGCGGGTTTCCGGATGATCCCAGATATCATCGGCAATGGCGCAAAAATCGTTGCGCCGCCCCTCAATAATGTCATCGACAAATTGATAAACCTGTTCCATTACACACCTCGCTGCCAGGGAAAGTTCAGGGCGATGCGCGCTAACGTGGCGACGGCCTGGGTCATTACGCTTTCGTCGAAATCAAATTTTTCGTTGTGGTGGCCAGCGCTCAGTTCCGTGCCGAATATCATGTATGAGGCGAGACCGCCGCGCTCCTGGACCCGGGCCATCATCAGGGTGGCATCTTCGGAACCCGCCGGGGCAGCGATACGATCGACGGCCTGCTTAACGCCGGGGACCTGCGCTGTCTGTTGACGCAGATAGTCCACCCACGCCGGCGACGGGGCGCTGGAGGTGGCCGCGCCCATCAGGTGCAGCTGGTAGCTGGCTGCATACATCGTCGCCGCGCCGGCGATAGCCTGCTTAGCCCGCTCAAATACGTACTGGTTAATAGCGTCGGTTTCGCCCCGGGTTTCGACTTTTAATAGCGCGGAGGAGGGAACTACGTTACGCCCGGTACCGGCCTGCATGACGCCGACGTTAACCCTTGATGCCCCGGCGCTATGTGGCGCGATGGCATGCAGGGCTAGGGCGGCTTGAGCCGCAGCCAGCAGCGCATTACGTCCATCTTCAGGTTTACCGCCAGCGTGGGCGGCGACGCCGCTGAACTGCACATCGAATTTGGTGGTGGCCATAAAGTTATCGCCGCCGCAAACGACGGTGCCGGCAGGGACGCCGGTACCGATATGAATGGCGGTGAAGTAGTCCACGTCATCAAGTACGCCCGCCGCCACCATGGCGCGAGCGCCGCGGGTACCTTCTTCTGCCGGCTGGAAAATCAGCTTAATCGTCCCGTTGAGCTGCGCGGAATATTCCTTGAGCACGTGCGCCAGCCCCAGGCCGATTGCGGTATGACCGTCGTGGCCGCAGGCATGCATCATGCCTTCGTTGCAGGAGGCAAAACGATCGCGATGCGGACGATGATTATCGTCGTGCTGCTCGTTGAGATCGAGCGCATCCATATCGACGCGAAACGCCAAAGTCGGCCCGGGCCGCCCGGTGTCGAGCGTCGCTACCACCCCGGCGAAGCCGCCTTCAAACGCTGGTAGCCAGCGCTCCGGCGCACCCTGGGCGCGAGCGCGCTGGAACGCCTGCGCCAGCGTCTCTTCATCAGGCAGACCCATACGGCTATCGGCATCGATAACGTCGCGCCCCAGCGCCAGCTGATAACCCAGAGCGTCTAATATCTCCGCCACCTTGCTGGCGGTGCGGAACTCCAGCCAGCCGGATTCCGCATGCAGGTGAAAATCGCGACGCCATTCGATCATTTTTGGCGCCAGCTGGCGGATGAATTCATTAAGTTGCGGCATAACCTTTCCTGTCATAATCAAAAACTGTGATAGTGTTCACGAAGTGATAGCGTTTGCTTATCGCTATGCCCTTTCATGCATACTCACCCTTAACCTGCCACAGCATGATCGATTACAGTAGATGTCATTTTCTTCTGTCTGATAAACATTGGTTATCACTTGCGATATGTCATTTCAGATTAAATTTCATCAGATTCGCGCCTTTGTTGAGGTCGCGCGTGAAGGCAGTATTCGCGGCGCCAGTCGGGCGTTGGCGATTTCGCAGCCGGCGTTAACTAAAGCGATTAAAGAGCTGGAAGAAGGGCTCTCCGCACAGCTGTTTGTGCGCCGTAGCCAGGGGGTGGCGCTGACTGAAAACGGCGAAAGCTTTTATCAACATGCGAGCCTGATTCTGGAAGAGCTACGGGCGGCGCAGGATGAGTTGCTGCAGCGCCAGGGAGAAAAGGCCGGGCAGATTAATATCGGCCTTGGCGCCAGCGTAGCGCGATCGCTGATGCCTTCGGTCATTTGCCGTTTTCATCAGCAGCATCCGCTGGTGAAGGTGCGGATTATGGAAGGTCAGCTGCTGGCGATGATTAATGAACTGCGGCAGGGTGAGCTGGACTTCACTATCAATACTTACTATCCCGGTCCGTACGATCATGAATTCAGTTTTGAGAAGCTATTTGAGAAACCCTTTGCGGTATTCGCCCGCGCCGGTCACCCGGCGGCAAAAGCGACTTCACTCAAGGCGTTGCTCGAACATCACTGGACGATGCCGACGCCGCGTGGCAGCTATTTCAAACAGTTACAGGAAATGTTTAACCAGGCCGGACTGGCGCCGAAAGTGGATATCGTTTGCGAGACTTTCTCTTCGTGCATCAGTCTGGTGGTGAAAAGCGATTTTCTCAGCATTCTGCCGGTAGAACTGGGTAACGACCCGATGATGGCGGATAAGCTGGTGATGATCCCCATCTGCGAAGCATTACCCAAAGCCACCTACTATCTGATTCAGCGCCGCGATATGCGGCAAACGCCTTTGACGGCATCATTAATCACCCTGTTTCGTCGCCAAAGTCGTCAACTGTTTCCCTAATCGCCTCGGGCCTCCGATTTGCCAGCATAAATGGCTAAACGCGTTGAGGAGGCGTCGTGAGGCGGCTATAGTACCCTCCCGGTAGTAGCTGGAGGAACGCGCATGAACCTTGACGACAAATCCCTATTTCTTGGCGCCATGGAGGACGTTCAGCCTCTGAAACGCAACAACGATGTTCACTGGCATCCCGAGCGGAAAACCCGCGCCGTACAGCGGGTTGACACCCTGCAGCTGGATAACTTTTTGACCACCGGTTATCTCGATATCGTGCCGCTGGCCACCGCGCTGGAGTTTAAACGCGAAGGGCTGCAAAGCGGCGTGCTGGAGAAGCTCCGGCGCGGCAAATATGGCCAGCAGGCGAGCCTTAATCTGCTGCGTCAGCCGGTGGAAAAGTGCCGACAGATGTTATTTGCTTTTGTGGTTCAGGCGCAAAAAGAGGGGCTGCGGAATCTGCTGATCGTTCATGGCAAAGGGCGCGACGACAACGCGCACGCCAATATTATCCGTAGCTACCTGTCGCGCTGGCTGGTGGAGCTACCGGAAGTCCAGGCGTTCTGCGCGGCGCTACCGCACCACGGCGGCAGCGGCGCCTGCTACGTGGCGCTAGGAAAATCGCCCGAGGCTAAGCTGGAGAACCGGGAGCGCCACGCCAAGCGCAGCCGCTAGCGCATCAGCAGCGTTAATTCCCGGGCTGCCTTCTGGAGCTCGGGTAATACGCGTTCGAGCATCTCCTGGGCGGAAACCTGTCCGGCGTGCACCCCGACGTTCAGCGCCGCCTGAATCTGGCCCTGGGGATTAAACAACGGTACCGCCAGCGAGCGCAGCCCCATCTCCAGCTCCTGATCGTTGAGCGCATAACCCTGCTGACGTACGCGTTTGAGCTCAGCGCGCAGCCTGGCGACCGAATCAACGGTTTGCGGGGTGTAGCGAATCATCGTAACCCGACCCAGCATATCGTTCAGCTTCTCTTCCGGCTGATAGCTCAGGAGCACGCGCCCCATTGACGTTGCCCATGCCGGCAGGCGGCTGCCGATGTCCAGGTCGATGGTCATAATTCGCGAGCTGGAGGCGCGGGCGATATAAAGAATATCGTCGCCGTCGAGGGTGGCGATAGAGCAGGATTCATTGAGCATTTCGCTTAAATGCTTGAGTACCGGCTGCGCCGAGCGCGCCAGCGGCGTGGAGGCCAGCCAGGCGTGGCCCAGCGCCAGAATTTTCGGCCGCAGCTGGAAATTTTTACCATCTTCGGCGTACACAAACCCCAGCTTGCTTAGCGTATACAGACAGCGACGTACCGCCGCGCGCGGAATGCCGGTTTTTTGACTGATTTGCGAAATAGAGAGCAGCGGGCGCTGCGGAGTGAACGCCTGGATCACTTCCAGCCCGCGCGCCAGCGAGGCCATGAAGTTGGGATCGCCCTTAAACGGCTCGCTATCGCCGGTCAATAAATCGTCTGGATGTTTCTCCATTTTCCTCTCCCAATTTGCCGTCGATCACATTCTTTCGCTAAACATACACGATGTTCGATTATCGCACCATATTTCGATTATCGCCCTTGACCAGCATCGTTAAGCGGGTCACATTTTGTGCGAACAACGAATAAAAGTGCGATTACCGCACATACGGGAGCGACCTGATGATTGATAAAAGCGTGTCGACGCTAAGTGATGCCATCGCCGGGATCCACGACGGGGCGACGATTATGATTGGCGGTTTTGGCCCCGCCGGCCAGCCGACGTACCTGATAGATGCCTTGATAGAACAGGGGGCCCGCGATTTAACCATTATCAACAACAATGCGGGCAATGGCGAAGTGGGACTGGCGGCGCTGCTGAAAGCCGGGCGGGTGCGAAAAATGATCTGTTCGTTCCCACGTCAGGTTGACTCGCAGATTTTCGATGACCTCTATCGCCGCGGCAAAGTTGAGCTGGAGCTGGTACCGCAGGGGAACCTCGCGGCGCGTATTCAGGCGGCAGGGGCGGGCCTCGGCGCGGTTTTCACTCCAACCGGCTACGGTACGCCGCTGGCGGAAGGGAAAGAGACTCGCGAGATCGACGGGCGTCACTATGTGCTCGAATATCCTATCAAGGCCGACTTTGCGTTGATCAAAGCCCATCAAGGCGACCGCTGGGGAAACCTCGTATACCGCAAGGCGGCGCGCAACTTCGGCCCGATTATGGCGACCGCCGCGAAAACCACTATCGTGGAAGTCTCGCAGCTGGTGCCCCTCGGTAGCCTTGACCCGGAGAGCATCATTACCCCGGGCATTTTTGTTCAGCGCGTCTTCTCCCTGGAAAACCTGATTGCCGCTAAAAGCGCCTGAGGACCCCGTTATGCAAAAACTGACTCGCGATGATATGGCCCAGCGCGTGGCTCGCGATATACCTGAAGGCGCTTATGTCAATCTGGGGATCGGCTTGCCTACCCGCATTGCTAACTATCTTCCCGCTGATAAAGAAATCTTTCTGCACAGCGAAAATGGCCTGCTGGGGATGGGGCCGAAACCGCTACCGGGGGAAGAAGACCCGGAGCTGATTAACGCCGGAAAAGAGTATGTGACTTTGCTTGAGGGGGGCTGCTATTTCCATCACGGCGACTCCTTCGCCATGATGCGCGGCGGTCATCTCGATATCTGCGTACTCGGCGCTTACCAGGTCTCCGCCAGCGGCGATCTGGCGAACTGGAGTACCGGCGCGCCCGACGCGATACCTGCCGTTGGCGGGGCGATGGATCTGGCCATTGGCGCTCGTCAGGTCTTCGTGATGATGGATCATCTGACCCGCGACGGTGAATGCAAGCTGGTAGAGCACTGCACCTATCCGCTGACCGGCGTCGGCTGCGTAAGCCGCATCTATACCGATCTGGCGGTCATCGATATCAGCGAAAGCGGCCCGGTGGTACGGGAAATCTTTAACGGCCTCTCTTTTGAGGAACTGCAGCGCATCACTCCGGTGACGCTGACTTTTGCACAACTGGCGGAAAGCGCGTAAGGAACCTATGATGAATCAGGCATTTATCTGTGATGCGGTGCGTACGCCGTTTGGTCGCTTTGGCGGTACTCTTGCCACCGTACGCGCCGACGATCTGGCGGCACTGCCGCTCAAGGCGCTGCTGGAGCGCAACCCGGGCCTCGATCCGGCGCGCATTGATGATGTGATTTATGGCTGCGCTAACCAGGCGGGTGAAGATAACCGCAACGTCGCGCGGATGGCGCTGCTGCTGGCTGGCTTGCCGGAAAGCGTGCCGGGCAGTACCGTCAATCGCCTGTGCGGTTCCAGCCTCGATGCGATCGGCATCGCAGCGCGCGCGATTAAAAGCGGCGAAACTCAGCTGATGGTCGCCGGCGGCGTGGAGAGCATGTCGCGGGCGCCGTTTGTGATGGGCAAGGCCGAAAGCGCCTTTAGCCGCACGATGCAGATGGAAGATACCACCATCGGCTGGCGCTTTATCAACCCGCAGATGAAAGCGCTGTACGGCGTGGATTCGATGCCGGAAACGGCGGAAAACGTGGCCGGTGATTTCGCCATTTCTCGTGCCGATCAGGATGCGTTTGCGCTGCGCAGCCAGCTGCGCACGGCGGCGGCGCAGGAAGCGGGGCGATTTGCCGACGAGCTGATCGCCGTCTCGGTGCCGCAGCGTAAGGGTGAACCGCTACTCTTTAGCCGCGACGAGCACCCGCGCAGCACCACGGCGGAGGCGCTGGCCAAGCTGCGCGGCGTGGTGCGCGCCGACGGTACGGTGACGGCAGGCAACGCCTCCGGAGTTAACGACGGCGCCTGTGCGCTGCTGTTAGCCAGCGAGCAGGCGCTGACCGCCAATGATTTACAGCCGCTGGCGCGCGTAGTGGGCGTCGCGACGGCAGGCGTTGCGCCGCGGATTATGGGATTTGGTCCGGCGCCGGCGGTGCGTAAAGTGCTGGCGCAAACCGGGTTAACGCTTGGGCAGATGGACGTCATTGAACTGAATGAAGCCTTTGCCGCTCAGGCGCTGGCGGTTACGCGCGATCTGGGTTTGCCCGACGATGCGGCGCACGTCAATCCTAACGGCGGCGCGATTGCCCTCGGTCATCCGCTGGGCGCCTCCGGCGGTCGTCTGGCAATGACTGCAGCGTATCAACTGCGTCGTACCGGCGGGCGCTATGCGCTATGCGCTATGTGTATCGGCGTTGGTCAGGGGATCGCGCTGATAATTGAACGCGTTTAAGGAGCCATAATGAGTTTGTTGACCCCGATGCTGCGTACCAGCCCGCTGACAGACTGGTTCAGCGATGTACAGCGGGTGCAGGGGATGCTGGACTTTGAGGCCGCTCTGGTTCGCGCCGAGGTCGAATGCGGCCTCGTGCCGCAGACGGCGCTCAATCCCATCATCGAGAGCTGCCGGCACGAAAAAATCGACTTTTCCGCGCTGGGGCAGGCCGCCGCCAGCGCCGGGAATCTGGCGATCCCGCTGGTCAAACAGCTGACCGCTCGGGTCAAAGAGCGGAATGAGGCGGCAGCGCGCTACGTACACTGGGGGGCCACCAGCCAGGATGCTATCGATACCGGTTTTATTCTACAGCTGCGCGGCGCGCTGGCGGAAACGGAATCTCTGTTACAGCGTCTGCTCGACGCATTAGCCCGTCAGGCGGAGCGCCATCAGGATACGGTGATGCCTGGCCGTACCTGGATGCAGCATGCGCTGCCGGTCACTTTCGGCCTGAAGCTTGCCGGGACGCTGGATGCGCTGCTGCGCTGGCAGGTGCGTCTGCGAGAGATGCGGGCAAGGGTGCTGGCGCTGCAGTTTGGCGGCGCAGCGGGCACCCTGGATTCCCTAAAAACGCAGGCGCCGCCGATCGCCGCCGCGCTGGCGAAAGCGCTCGACCTGCAGCTTCCGGACGCGCCCTGGCACAGCCAGCGCGACCGGCTGCTGGAAGTCGGGGCATGGTACGCAGGCGTCTGCGGTACGCTGGGTAAATTCGCGAATGATTTTTCTCTACTGATGCAAACCGAAGTGGCAGAGGTGGGTGAACCGGTTGCCGAAGGGCGCGGCGGTTCGTCAACCATGCCGCACAAACGTAACCCGATCTCCTGCGCCGCTATTTTGACCGCCGCTCAGCGAACGCCGGGCCTGGTGGCGACGCTGTATGCTGGCCAGATCCAGCAGCATGAGCGGGCGTTGGGCGGCTGGCAGGCGGAATGGGAAACGCTGCCGGAGCTCATCACCCTCGTCGGCGGCGCGCTGACGCAGAGCGAGGCGCTGGTCAGCGACATGCAGGTCTTCGCGCACAAGATGCGCGCCGACCTTGAGATGACCCACGGCCTGATTATGGCTGAGGCCGTTACCCTGGCGCTGGCGGAATTTATCGGTAAAGCCGAGGCCCATCACCGGGTTGAAGCGCTGTGTCGTCAGGCGCTGGATACGTCTCGCTCATTGCTGAGCGTGCTGGAAAACGATCCGCTGGTCAGCGAGCATCTTTCCGCCAGCCGCTTAACCCAACTGCTGGAGCCGGCAACGGCGACCGGCAGCTCAGCACTCTTCGTGCGCCAGGTTGTGGCGCGATATAAGGAGCAACGTCTTGAATGTTGATTATCAGATTGACGGGCCGCAAGACGCGCCGGTCATCGTTCTCTCTAACTCGCTGGGTACCACCCGGGCGATGTGGCAGCCGCAGATCGAGGCGTTGACGCAGCATTTTCGCGTGCTGCGCTACGATACCCACGGTCATGGCGCCACGCGTAAAAACGGTAAAGTGACGCTGGCGCAGCTCGGCGAAGATGTGGTTGCGCTGCTCGATCATCTTAATATTGCCAAAGCCTGGTTTTGCGGAATTTCCATGGGCGGTCTGACCGGTCTGTGGCTGGGACGCTTTGCTCCGGAACGTTTTTACGGGCTGGTCGTCGCCAACACCGCCGCGCGTATTGGCGACCAGGCAAGCTGGCTGTCGCGCGCCCGCGCGGTGCGTCAGGAAGGTATGGAAGTGGTGGCCGCAGGCGCGGCGGATCGCTGGTTTACCCACGCGTTTCGTCAGAAGACGCCGGAAGTGGTGGCAGCGCTCTGTCACCAGTTGACCCATATCGATGCGGAAGGCTATGCGGTCTGCTGTGAAGCGCTGGCCGCCGCCGATCTGCGCGCTGAGGTCGGGCAGATTGCCGTTCCGGTGCTGATCGTTGCCGGTGAAAGTGACCCTGTCACTACAGTGGCCGATGCGAACTTTCTGCATCAGCAGATCGCGACCTCTGAGGTAGTGGTGCTGGCGGCATCGCATTTATCGAATATCGAAGCGCCGCGGGCGTTCAGCTCGGCGCTGCTGGGCTTTATTGAGGGGGAACAACAGCATGGACGATAAACAGCGTTATCAGCAGGGAATGACGGTTCGTCGCAAGGTGCTTGGCGATACGCATGTCGATAAGACGCTGCGAAAGCTGACGCCGCTGAATGAAGAGTTCCAGGACTTCATTACCCGCTACGCCTGGGGAGAGACCTGGACCCGACCGGGGCTCGATCACCATACCCGCAGTATGATCACCATCGCCATGCTGATTGCCCTGAATCGCGAGGCTGAGCTGAAAATGCATCTGCGGGCGGCGTTTAATAACGGTGTTACCCGCGATGAGTTAAAAGAGTTAATTATGCACTCCGCGCTTTACTGCGGCCTGCCCGCAGCCAACGCGACGATGCATCTGGCGCAGCAGGTGTTTGATGAGATGAATGCTGTTTAGCCGCCACCCGGCAGGTTTGTCGCTCATCTCAGGCCGTCACGCGACGGCCTTCGACAGTGACCCGCCGCCAGGGGCGGGTAATATCACCCTCTTTGCTGTGAACAGCCCGCGCACTGCTTATTCTGGATCTGCTGGAAGAAATCGTTGCCTTTGTCATCCACCAGAATAAATGCCGGGAAGTTTTCCACTTCGATTTTCCAGATGGCTTCCATACCCAGTTCCGGCCAGGCCACGCACTCCAGGCTCTTAATACTCTGCTGCGCCAGTACCGCAGCCGGGCCGCCGATGCTGCCGAGGTAAAAACCGCCGTGCTTGCGGCAGGCGTCGGTCACCTGCTGGCTGCGGTTGCCTTTGGCCAGCATGACCATGCTTGCGCCGTGGGATTGCAGCAGATCAACGTAGGAATCCATACGGCCAGCGGTAGTCGGGCCAAGGGAGCCTGACGCATAGCCTTCCGGAGTTTTCGCCGGGCCCGCGTAGTAAATCGGATGATCCTTGACGTACTGCGGCAATTCTTCACCGTTATCGATGAGCTCTTTCAGCTTCGCGTGGGCGATATCGCGGGCCACAATAATGGTACCGTTGAGCGTCAGACGCGTTGAAACCGGGTGGACGGAAAGCTGGGCCAGAATCTCGCTCATCGGCTGATTAAGGTTAATGCTGACGACCCTGCCTTCACCCTGCTGGCGCAGGTGTTCAGGAATATACTGGCCCGGATTGCTCTCCAGTTTCTCAATCCAGATACCGTGGCGGTTGATTTTGGCTTTGATATTGCGATCCGCTGAACAGGAGACGCCCATGCCTACCGGGCACGACGCGCCGTGGCGCGGCAGGCGGATGACGCGAATATCATGAGCGAAATATTTACCGCCGAACTGCGCACCGAGGCCGAGGTTTTGAGCTGCGAGCTGCAGCTCATTTTCCAGCTGAATATCGCGGAAGGCCTGGCCGTGCTCGTTGCCCTCGGTCGGCAGACCATCGTAATACTTCGTTGAGGCCAGCTTAACGGTTTTCAGCGTGGCCTCTGCCGAGGTGCCGCCAATCACAAAGGCAATATGGTACGGTGGACAGGCGGCCGTGCCGAGCGTGCGCATTTTCTCGACGAGATAGTTTTTCAGCTTCGCCGGGGTGATTAACGCCTTGGTTTCCTGATACAGATAGGTTTTGTTGGCCGAGCCGCCGCCTTTGGCCATACAGAGGAATTTATATTCGTCGCCGTCAACGCTATAGAGATCAATCTGCGCCGGAAGATTAGTGCCGGTGTTGACCTCTTTATACATATCCA
>NZ_KV793503.1:55665-284933 GCF_001808475.1 Klebsiella sp. HMSC09D12
GTGCCGGTGTTGACCTCTTTATACATATCCAGCGCGGCGTTCTGCGAATAGCGCAGGTTGTCTTCGGTATAGGTGTTATAGACGCCGCGGGCGAGGGCCGCCTCATCGCCGCCGCCGGTCCATACGCGCTGGCCTTTCTTGCCCATAATAATCGCCGTACCGGTATCCTGGCAGGTGGGCAGCACGCCTTTCGCCGCGATTTCAGAATTGCGCAGAAACTGCAGCGCCACGTATTTATCGTTGTCGCTGGCTTCAGGGTCGAGAAGGATTTGCGCGACCTGTTTCTGATGATCCACCCGCAGCATAAATGCCGCATCGTGGAAGGCCTGCTGCGCCAGCAGAGTGAGGGCCTGAGGATCGATTTTGAGGATCTCCTGACCTTCGAACTCGGTCACGGAAACGTGATCCTTGCTCAGCAGATAGTATTCAGTCTTATCTTGCGCTAACGGAAAGGCTTCCTGATAGACAAAAGGTTTAGTCGACATTGCTTTGCTCCCTAAGAGTAAAACCGCCGGAGTTGGCCCCGGCGGTTATGAATCAGAACATCATGGACATCCACGGATAGCCAATCAGCAGCAGGGCAGCCAGGAAGATGGCGCCGAAAATCGTACCAAGACGCCAGTAGTCTTTGGTCGGCAGATAGCCGCTGCCGTAGTAAATCGGGCTGGGGCCGGTACCGTAGGGGGTAATAATCCCCATCACGCCGAGCGAGGTCACCATCAGCAGCACGAAGACCTGCATGTTCATACCCGGGATGGTGGAGGCGATAGTCAGCATCGCCGGCAGCAGCGCGGTGGTGTGGGCGGTGGTACTGGCAAACAGATAGTGCAGCAGATAGAACGCCAGCAGGAGGATAACGGTAGCCACGCCCGGAGAGATGCCGCTCATTAGCGCGCCGCCTTCTTTACCCAGCCAGGCGATAAAGCCGGTGGAGGAGAGACCGTCGGCCAGCGCCACCAGGGTCGCAAACCAGGCGAAGGTATTCCATGCCGCTTTATTACTGGTGATATCGTTCCATGAGAGTACGCCGGTCCATAGCATCAGCACGATAACCAGCAGGGCGGCCAGCGCCGGTTCAATCCACTCGGCGGCGAAGATCCACATCATCAGCGCGAAGCAGACGAAGACCAGCAGCAGGATTTCATTGCGCGACAGGCGGCCAAGTTTTTCCAGCTCGCGGGCGGCCCACAGCGGCACTTCATCGTTGACTTTGACTTCTGGCGGATAGAACCAGTAGGCCAGCAGCGGCATTGCCAGAATCAGCAGGATACCCAGCGGCAGGAAAGCGATAAACCAGGTGCCCCAGGAGATATTGATGCCAACAATGCTTTTCACCAGCGCCAGAGCCAGCAGGTTCGGCGCCAGAGCTGAGAGAAACATCGAGCTGGTGATACAGGCGGCGGTGATCGCCACCCACATCAGGTAGGAGCCGATGCGGCGCGCGCTTGGGTCATTGGGTTTTGAGCCATAAAGCGGCGGCAGGTTAGCGATAATCGGGTAGATGGTCCCCCCGCTGCGCGCGGTGTTGGAGGGGGTGAACGGCGCCAGTAGCAGATCGGCGAAGGTGATGGCGTAGCCCAGCGTCAGGCTACGGCGGCCAAGATATTTCACCAGAATGAGCGCCAGACGGCGGCCAAACTGGGTCTTATCGTAGCCTGCGGCAAACATAAAGGCGCCGAAGATCAGCCACACGGTGGAGTTACCGAAACCGCTCACCGCCCATTTAAAGGAGGCGCCGGCAAGCTTAAAGCCGGGTGCGGCGAGCTGTTCAGGACTGAACAGCAGCCACTGGCTGCACAGGGCAATCACCACCACGCCGGTAATACCGATGACCGCGCCGGGCAGCGGTTCAAAGATTAGACCGACGATGACGCCGACGAAAATGGCAAAGTAGTGCCAGGCGTAAGGGGGCAGGCCCTCGGGCACCGGGATGAACAACAGCAGGACGGCAACGATAATGGGCATCACCATCATCAGTAGACGTTTATAAGCAGCCTGGGGGGCTGCACCGGCAGGCGGTATGGTTGTCTTTTTCTCTTTCATAATGAGTATCTGCAAGTAGTTAAAAATTGGGTTTTGTCACCGACCAGCCTTTCGATTTCTTTAGTTGCAAAACTTACTTTAATTATTAATCGTCGATTCTGGTTATGCCGATGACCATTATTTAACGCTTTTTGTTGGGCGCTAAATTAAAAAGATTGGTTATTTATATATTGCGCTTTCATGCGGTATTGCAATTGATTGAGATCAAAAAAAGCGGGTTGTTGAGTAAATTTTTATTATCTCTAATAACCCTGTTTAGTGAGGTGTTTATTTGTATGAAATATAGATAGATGTTAAATATAAATTGAGCGCGATAAAGTAATTAAAATTTATCTTGTTGAAATATATGTGTATTTATTGGTTTCCTGGTGGGGGCTCATGTTAACAATGGTTTCCTGATTGTTATGATTAGTCCTGTTTTTGTGAATAATTTATTTTTAATTAATAATACAAAGGAGGTATTGGTGTTATTGCTGGTATTAAATAGTTTTTTAACTAACGTAATATCTTTGGTAACTAAAAAAAGCGCTATATTATGGGCATGACTTAAGGGATTACTAAATACAAGCAAAAACAATTCCGTCGCCTGATTCTCAATTTTTAATATTTATAATCTGGAGCGTCATTATGACCAGTTATCCACGAATTTTGCGTCCTTTTACTTTACCGAACGGTACCGAGCTTAAAAACCGCCTGTTAATGGCGCCGATGACAACCTGTACCGGTTATTTTGACGGAACCGTAACCAGCGAACTGGTGGAGTACTATCGCGCTCGCGCCGGCAGTATCGGCACCATCATTGTTGAATGCTGCTTTATCGATGATTACGGCCTGGCGTTCCCGGGCGCTATCGGCATCGATAACGATGAAAAAATAGCCGGACTGGCGAAAATCGCCGCCGCTATCAAAGCGGAAGGCTCAAAAGCGATTCTGCAGATTTACCACGGCGGCCGGATGGTCGATCCGCAGCTTATCGGCGGACGCCAGCCGGTCGCGCCCAGCGCCATTGCCGCGCCGCGCGATGGCGCTGCGACGCCGCGCGCGCTGAGCGGTGATGAAGTTGAAGGCATGATCGCGAAGTTTGGCGACGGCGTGCGCCGCGCCATTCTGGCCGGGTTCGACGGCGTAGAAATTCACGGCGCGAATACCTATCTGATCCAGCAATTTTATTCGCCAAACTCTAACCAGCGCGACGACGAGTGGGGCGGCAGCCGCGACAATCGAGCGAAATTCCCGCTGGCAGTGCTGGATATCACTCATAAAATGGCCCGCCAGTACGCCGACGATGCCTTTATCATCGGCTATCGTTTCTCCCCGGAAGAGATGGAAGTCCCGGGCATCCGTTTTGATGACACCCTGTATCTGCTGGAAAAGCTGGCCGCCCGCGGCGTGGATTATCTCCACTTCTCCGTTGGCGCAACGCTGCGCCCGTCGATTGTCGATACCACCGATCCCACGCCGCTAATTGAAAAATATTGCGCCATGCGCTCTGAAACCCTGGCTCAGGTACCGGTGATGGGCGTGGGCGGGGTCGTTAACGCAGCCGATGCGGAGCAGGGGCTGGATCATGGCTATGATCTGATGGCGGTGGGGCGTGCCTGCATTGCTTACCCTGACTGGGCGGCGCGCATTGCCGCCGGCGAAGAGCTGGAATTGTTTATTGACAGCACCCAGCGTGAAGCTCTGAACATCCCGGAACCGCTGTGGCGCTTCTCGCTGGTGGAGGCAATGATCCGCGATATGAGCATGGGCGACGCCAAATTCAAACCGGGGATGTTCGTCGAAACCGTTCAGGACGACGCCAACGAGCTGGTTATCAACGTCAGCCTTGAAAACGACCGCATCGCCGATATCGAGCTGGCGGCAAGCCCGGTGCAGACCGTCGAGTTCACCACCAGCTTTGAAGAGATCCGCGAACGTATTCTCAGCGCTAATACTCCGCACGTGGATGCGATTTCTGGCGCAACCAGCCAGAGCGAAGCGGTGAAAAAAGCGGTGTCCAAAGCGATGCTGAAGTCCAGTAAAGCGCTGGCCGCCGAAGAGGGCGCGGGCGAAGCGGCGCCGAAAAGCTACGATGTGGTGGTGGTCGGCAGCGGCGGAGCCGGGCTGGCGGCGGCGATTCAGGCGCACGATGAAGGCGCGAGCGTGCTGATCGTTGAAAAAATGCCGACCATTGGCGGCAACACGATTAAAGCTTCAGCCGGGATGAACGCCGCAGAGACCCGCTTCCAGCGCGTGAAAGGTATTGAAGATAGCAAAGAGCTGTTTTACCAGGAAACGCTGAAAGGCGGTAAGAACAAAAACGACCCGCAGCTGCTGCGCCGCTTCGTGGAAAATGCGCCGGAAGCCATTGAGTGGCTGGCGCGTCGCGGCATTATGCTTAACGATATCACCACTACCGGCGGGATGAGCATCGACCGCACCCACCGTCCGCGCGACGGGTCGGCGGTCGGCGGCTACCTGATCAGCGGCCTGGTGCGTAATATCACTAAACGCGGGATCGATGTCCTGCTGGATACGTCGGTTGAAGAGATCCTGATGACCGACGATGAGGTGAGCGGCGTACGCCTGCTTAACGATGAACAAGAAACCGTTGTGGTACAGACGAAGAGCATTGTCGTGGCTACCGGCGGCTTCAGTGCCAACAGCGCGATGGTGGTGAAATACCGCCCGGATCTGGCCGGCTTCGTGACCACCAACCATAGAGGGGCGACCGGCGGCGGTATCGCGCTGCTTGAACGCATCGGGGCAGGGACGGTGGATATGGGCGAAATCCAGATTCACCCGACCGTCGAGCAGCAAACCTCGTATCTGATTTCCGAGTCGATCCGCGGCGGCGGGGCGATTCTGGTGAACCAGCAGGGCAACCGCTTCTTCAACGAAATGGAGACCCGCGATAAGGTTTCCGCCGCGATTATCGCGCTGCCGGAGCACTTCGCTTATATCATCTTTGACGAGCACGTCCGGGCGAAAAACAAAGCCGCCGACGAGTACATTGCTAAAGGTTTCGTCACCAGCGCCAGCTCGCCGCGCCAGCTGGCGGAGAAACTGGGGATGGATTACCATGCCTTCCTCGATACGCTGGAACGCTATAATGGCTTTGTTGAAAAACAGCATGACGATGATTTTGGCCGCACTACCGCGCTGCGCGCGCCGATTAATGAAGGCCCGTACCATGCGATTCGCATCGCCCCGGGGGTTCACCACACGATGGGTGGCGTGACCATCAATACGGAAACCGCGGTATTGAACGCCGGTCAACAGCCGATTGCGGGCGCTTTTGCCGCAGGTGAAGTGGTTGGCGGCATCCACGGCGGTAACCGCATCGGCGGTAACGCAGTGGCCGATATCATTATCTTCGGTACCCTCGCGGGCCATCAGGCGGCGAAACGCGCCAGAGGTTAAGCGTCAGCGACACCTGCCGGGCTGGCAAATAGACGGCCCGGCTTCTTATCTCTCAGGAGTATGATATGTCCGACAACCGCGTCTACAGCTACTCCGCCGTGCTGATGGGTTCGCCCATTCTCCTCAAGCTCTATGTTCACGATGAACCGCTCGCTTCACGCGTTTTTCAGCTGATTAAGGGCTACGAAGATCTTTTCACCGTTAACCGCGCGCACTCCCAGGTGATGGATATCAACCAGGCCGCCGGGCGGCATCCGGTGACGGTAAGCCGTCCGGTCTACGCGCTGATCAAATGCGCCAAAGCCGCCAGCATGGTGCGCGACAGCGCGTTTAATCTGGCGATTGGCCCGCTGGTGAAGCTGTGGCGCATCGGCTTTCAGGGCCGCAGCGTGCCCGCGGCACCCGATATTGCCGCCCGACTGGCGCTAACGCGTCCGCAGGATGTGATCCTCGATGATGCCGCCAGCAGCGTCTACCTTGCGCGGACGGGGATGGAGATCGATCTGGGGGCCATTGCCAAAGGCTATATCGCCGATCGGGTGCGCGACTATTTGCAGCAGCAAGGCATAAACGCCGCGCTGATTAATCTCGGCGGCAACGTCCACACGCTCGGTGAGTGGTCTATCGGGCTGAAAAAGCCGTACTCAGCGGCGGATGCGCTGATCGGCAGCATTGCGGTGGCGGGGCAGTCGGTGGTGACCTCGGGCATTTACGAACGCTATTTCGAGCAGGATGGCAAACGCTGGCACCATATACTCGATCCACGCAGCGGTTATCCGCTGGATAATGAGCTGGAAAGCGTAACCATTATTTCCGCCGACTCGCTGGACGGCGATATCTGGACGACCCTGATTTATGGCCTTGGCGTGGAGAAAGGCTGCGCGGCCCTGCGCCAGCGTGAGGATATCGAAGCGATTTTCGTTACCAAAAACCGCGACGTTATCCTCTCTTCACAGCGCCGGTTCCGCTTTCAGCTGCTGGATGACGGCTACCGGCTTAGTGACTGTACTGCTTAAGCAGATTGTATTGCTCGGCTATCAGGTGATAGCGATACACCGGACGTCCGGTGGCGCCATAATGAATGCTGGTATAGAGAATGTTAATTTGCGCCAGCCAAATCAGGTATTTACGGCACGAGACCCGAGATATGTTCACCGCCGCCGCCAGTTCGTCGGTGGAAAACTCCACGTCCGGGTGGGCATCAATCCACTGACAGAGGGTACGCAGCGTCTGGGGGGTTAAGCCTTTCGGCAATTTACGGGCATCCGCGGCATCCGGCACATTGCCGTGCAGCAGCCGGTCAACGTCCGCTTGTTCGTAATAGGGTTGACCGGTCATCAGCTTACGTTTTTCGCGCCAGGCGGTCAGGGCCTCTTCAAAACGCGGAAACTGGAAGGGTTTGATCAGATAGTCCACCACGCCGTAGCGCATAGAAGCCTGAACCGTCGCGGCGTCAGCGGCTGAGGTGATCATAATCACGTCGATGGCCCGTCCCGAGGCGCGGATAGCGGGCAGCAGATCCAGGCCGCTATCCTGCTGCATATAGACATCCAGCAGCACCAGGTCTATCTCCAGATCCTTGTCGTTAATCATCTCCCTGGCTTTACTCAACGTAGACGCAGTGCCGCTACAGCGGAAGCCGCTGACTCGTCCCACGTACAGGCGGTTCAGTTCAGCAACCATGGCATCATCGTCAACAATTAACACATTTATCACGCACTTTTCCTTTTACTGTCCCAGGGGAGGTGAACAAAAAATTGGGTAAACACACCGGGCTCGGATTCTACGGCCAGCGACCCGCCCAGTTCACGAAGCTGCTGGCTGGCGAGAAACAGCCCGACGCCGCGATTTTCGCCTTTGGTGGAGAAGCCTTTATTAAAAATATCCTCGATAAAGTCTGCCGGGATGCCGGGGCCATCATCGCTGACTTCGCCGCTCAGCCAGCCGTTCTGATAATGCAGCAGCAGGCCGACTTCGCCTTCGGCCTGGCCGCTCATAGCATCCAGCGCGTTCTCGATTAAGTTGCCCAGCACCGTGACCAGCACGGTGACCTGTTTTTCATTCGGGCAGTCCGGCACCAGGCTCTCTTCGGCAAGGGTGAGGGTAAAACCTCGCTCCTTGGCGCGCTGTATTTTGCCGATCAAAAAGCCGGCCACCACTGGCGATTTGATCCGATGCTGGATTTCGCCGATATCCGCCTGATAGGTGTGGGCGGTCTGCAGCACGTACTCTTCCAGCTTATCGTAGCTTTTCATATTCAACAGGCCGAGAATTACGTGCAGCTTGTTCATAAACTCATGTGAGGTGGTGCGCAGGGCGTCGACATAGTTCACCATCCCGTCAAGCCGCTGCAGCAGCTGGCTGACTTCGGTCTTGTCGCGGAAGGTACTAATCGCGCCGACCACCTCATCCTGACTGCGGACCGGCACCGTATTACTGATCAGCAGCAGACCATTACAGCCGAGCTCCCGATCGTAGATCGGCTCGCCGGTATGTAAAACTTCCTGCAAATCAGCCAGCAGCGGCGTTTGCGCGATATCGCGTCCAGGGCCGCTAAACAGAACGTCGCGCGCGGCGGGGTTAATCAGCGTCACCTTGCCGTCGGCATCTACCGCCACCACCCCCTCTTTTAATGAATGCAGCATCGCCTGGCGTTGCTGGAACTGCGTTGAGATCTCCTGCGGCTCGAGGCCCAGCAGAACGCGCTTCAGGCCGCGAACCAGGCTCCAGGTACCGACGGCGCAAACCAGCGCGCTGAACAGTACGGTGAGGAGCACATCCCAGCGGCTGTCGGCGATCTGCGTATCGACTTTGCTCAGCGAAATACCAATCGCCACCACGCCGATTTGCCGGCGGCTATCGTCAAAGACCGGGGTGAATACCCGCAGCGCGGGGGCCAGCACGCCGTGATTGACGGCTACATTCTCTTTGCCCTTCAGCGTAGGCAGGATGTCATCGCCGATAAAGGGTTTGCCGATAATCTGGCCATCAGGATGCGAGTAGCGAATCCCGTCCATATCGGTCACGACGGCAAACAGCAGGCCATTGCGTTTGCTGACGGCCAGAGCCAGCGGCTGAATGATTCCGCGTTCAGGCGGCAGCGTCAGACCCCGCTTAACTTCCGGGGAGTCGGCCAGCGTCCGCGCCACCGCCAGCGCGGTATCCTTGACGCCATCGCGGGTTGCGCCGCTTATCTGCATAAACCACAGGGCGTAGACCAGAATCAATACGGAACCGATGACGCTGCCAATCATTAAGGTCACGGCGGTGCTCAGCTTCATACTCATCGGGCGTTTACGCGCGGGCGCTGCCTGCTGCGCTAATTCATTCATACCGACCCCAGGATAAAACGGTTAGATAGGTATTATCGCTGAATGCATGGCTTTCATAAAGCCGTGTAATAAAAGCCAAATAACTCTGATACGCCAGCGTTGAAGATCGCGTTGGGGTTTATTCCGGATGTTTCCTGCGGGCGAAGCGTGCCGTATATTTACCTGGTTAAAAATCATTGCGCTCAACGGACCATTGCCTGAATAACGACCAGTCGATGGCTGAATGGCTTCAGGGGGGCAAAACTGTGACTCCCGTGGCGGTAAAGCGCGTCATGAAAGCTTTACACTGCAATTAATAGCCATGGTCAATGAAAGGGTTTGCCGCAGGCCAGCGCTTTCGCCCCCGAAGGTTCTTTCGGTTCTAAACGGAGGTTTTTATGAGCAGTAAGCCAACCGCTTCAATGATGGAACGACGCCACCCTGAAACTACCCATATAGAGAGTCTTGCCACCCTCGATATGCTGACGCTGCTGAATAAGGACGATCGGCAGATTGCCGAAGCGGTCGAAGCATGTTTGCCGGAGATCGCGCGCCTGATTGATAACGCCACGGCGACGCTGAGTCGGGGAGGGCGACTGGTGATTATCGGTGCCGGGGCGTCAGGTCGTGCCGCCGTGCAGACGGTAAGTGAGTTTACGCCGGAGGGGAAACATTCGCTGGTCGGACTTATCGCCGGCGGCCCTGCCGCTGCGCTGCAGGAGATGGAAACCGCGGCGAATGATTACGATCTTGGCGCCTTTGAACTACAGGCGTTACAGTTCAGCAACCAGGATATGCTGCTGGCGCTGACGGTAAGTGGCAAGACTCCGTGGGTCTGGGGGGCGATGCGCCATGCCTGGTCGCTGGGCGCGCCAATTGCGGTTCTGACGCAGCAGGCCAATAGCGAAGCCGCCCAGCTGGCGGATATTATTATCGCCCCGCAAACCGGGCCGGAAGCGGTGGCGGGCTTTGGCAATCCGAAGGCGCAAATTGCGCAGCGACAGATCCTCAATATGCTGACCACCGGGCTGGCTATTCGTAGCGGGCGAGTGTATGAAAACCTGCGCGTCGATCTGCAGGCCAGCACGCCGCGCTGGGCCGAGCGGCAGATTGCCATCGTAATGGCGGCGACGGCGTGCTCGCGCAGTGAGGCCAAAGCCGCGCTGGCCAGCTGCAACCAGCACTGCCGGACGGCAATCTTGATGCTTCTCAGCGGGCTGGATGCCTGGCAGGCGCGCGAGCTGCTGGCAGAGCATAACGACAGTCTGCGGATTGCGCTACGGGCAGCGCAGCCGGTGGCCTGAACTTAACCTGGCGGCGCGTATTTGCGCAATACGCGCCGATGAAGGCAATATCATTCCTCCGGTACGGCAATTTTATTCCTCACTAACCATCCGTTTACTCTGATTTAATTTTGCGGGTTGTAAATATACCATCCGATGCATATTTATTGCTTTGGGCAATATTTTACTTTTTTAAGTTAAAAAACCAGGTTAACAATAATTAGCTATGCGTGCGAATGTGTAAATGACATTTTAAAATAAAGTAAAAGTGCGTTAATATGCAGGCTCTTATTACACTTGTGCTATGTGATATTTCTATTATGCCTGCAATTAAAAATACGATTATATCTATGACCGCATTAGCGATGTTCGTCAGCTCGGCGACCTTCGCAAATGACGATACCTCGAAAAAAACCGATTTCCTGCTGATCGGCGGCGGCATCATGAGCGCGTCGCTGGGAACCTGGCTGCATGAGTTACAGCCGGACTGGAATCAGGTCATGGTTGAGAAGCTGGATGGCGTCGCCCTGGAGTCCTCTAACGGCTGGAACAATGCCGGTACCGGGCACTCCGCGAATATGGAGCTGAACTATACGCCGGAACGCCCGGATGGCACCATTGACGTCAGCAAAGCGCTGGATATTAACGAACAATTTATGATCTCCCGCCAGTTCTGGACGGCGCAGGTCAAGCGCGGCATTTTGCACGATCCGCACTCCTTTATTAACTCCACCCCACATATGAGTTTTGTCTGGGGCGATAACGTGGATTATCTGCAAAAGCGCTATGCCGCGCTGCAGCAAACGACCTTATTCCAGGGGATGAAATTCTCCACCGATCACCAACAAATAAAACAGTGGGCGCCGCTGGTCATGGAAGGTCGCGATCCGCAGCAGCGCGTGGCGGCGACCTGGACACCGGTGGGTACCGACGTAAACTATGGGGAAATAACCCGTCAGCTGATCGGTAGTCTGAAGAAAAATAACAACTTCACCCTGCAAACGTCTTCTGAAGTGACCGCCTTTAAACGCAATGCTGATAATTCCTGGCACGTGACAATCAAAAACGTTAATAGCGGCGAAGAGCGGGCGATCGATGCGAAATACGTATTTATCGGCGCCGGCGGCGGTGCTCTGAAATTACTGCAAAAAACCGGTATTCCGGAGGCGGATAACTACGCCGGTTTCCCTGTGGGCGGCTCCTTCCTGATGACCGAAAACCCGGCAGTAACCAACGAGCATCGTCAAAAAGTTTACGGTCAGGCTTCGGTTGGCGCGCCGCCGATGTCGGTGCCGCACCTTGATGCCCGCTTCCTCGACGGCAAGCGCGTGGTGCTGTTTGGGCCGTTTGCGACCTTCTCAACTAAGTTCCTGAAAAACGGTTCCTTCCTCGACCTGCTGAGCACCACGACTACCAGTAACGTGCTGCCGATGACTCATGTCGGTCTGGATAACTTTGACCTGGTGAAATACCTCATCAGCCAGGTGATGCTCAGCGACGATGACCGCTTTGCCGCGCTGAAAGAGTACTATCCTGGCGCGCGCAGAGAGGACTGGAAGCTGATTCAGGCTGGCCAGCGCGTGCAGATCATCAAAAAAGATGCCGAGAAGGGCGGCGTACTGAAGTTGGGTACCGAAGTGGTGGTGGATGAACAGAAAACCATCTCCGCGCTGCTGGGCGCTTCGCCGGGGGCTTCCACCGCCGCGCCGATTGCCCTGAACGTGATCAAGCAGATGTTCCCGGCGCAGTTTAATTCCCCGGAATGGCAGAGCCGCATTCGCGATATCGTACCGAGCTATGGCCAGAAGCTGAACGGCAACGTCGCGCTGACCCAGCAGGTGTGGGATGATACCGCAGCGGCGCTACAGCTCACCAAACCGCCGGTGATTGAAATGAACGTCTCCGCTCCGGTAATGACCGCCAAACCGGCAGAGCCGAAGGCGGAAACATCGCCGCAGCACGATATGGCGCTATAAGCCCACGTCGTTGACATTGCCCGGTGGCGGCTGACGCCTCACCGGGCCTACTGGCCTCTCTTCGCTGCCCCGGCGAAAACGCTAAATTGCTAAAATCTCTTCCCCCGGCGATATCCCCCTTCCGGCTAATCCTTCAATTGTGAATTGCGGTTATACTGTCTTGAAATCACAAGAGAAAATGCGAATGAAGACCGAAAAGCGGAGCCCGGGGCAATGAAAGACGATATTAATCAGGACATCACCTTCCGCAAGCTGTCGGTATTTATGATGTTTATGGCAAAGGGCAATATTGCCCGAACCGCAGAATCAATGCAGCTGAGCGGCGTCAGCGTCCACCGGGCGCTGCATACGCTGGAAGAGGGCGTTGGCTGCCCGCTGTTTATTCATAAAGGGCGCAACCTGCTGCCCCTCCCGGCGGCGTGGACGCTGCTGGAGTACTGCCAGGACGTGATCAGCCTGATGACCCGCGGACTGGAAGCTACGCGTAAAGTTGCGGGTGTCGGACAAGGGCGGCTGCGAATCGGCACGCTTTACTCTCTGACCCTTGAAACCGTACCGCGCATTATTATGGGCATGAAGCTGCGGCGGCCGGAACTGGAACTGGATCTCACCATGGGTTCCAATCAGATGCTGCTGGATATGCTGGAAGATGACGCGCTCGATGCGATCCTGATCGCCACCAACGAAGGTGAATTCAACAATTCAGCTTTTGATGTGGTCCCGCTGTTTGAGGATGATATCTTTCTTGCCGCCCCGGCGACGGAACAACTGGACACCTCAACGCCCGCCGAGCTGCGCGACTATGCGCGGCGTAAATTCGTTTCTCTGGCGGAAGGGTTTGCCACCTATGCCGGATTTCAGGACGCTTTTCAGGTGGCGGGATTTCAACCTGAAATCGTCACCCGGGTTAACGATATTTTTTCGATGATTAGCCTGGTGCAGGCGGGCGTGGGCTTTGCGCTACTGCCGGGACGAATGAAAAAGGTGTATGAAAATGACGTTCAGCTGTTGAAGCTGGCGGAGCCCTATCAGATGCGCCAGCTGATCTCCATTGTCTACTCACACCATCGCGAGCGCGACGCCGACCTGCTGGCGCTGGCGGCGGAAGGGCGGATGTACGCCCGCAGCCTTAGCCATTAAGCCGGTTTGCCAAGTGACGGGCGACGTCGATACCGCTGCGCTCCAGCGAAATGCTCTCTCCCCGCCAGCCCGCCTGGCGGGTGAGGCAGGTTAGCACGCCGCCGGGCGGCATCTCGATTGCCAGCCGCGCGTCCCGTTCATCAGCGGCGATCATCGCTTCCTGCCAGCGCACGGTTCGCGCCATATTCAGCGCCAGATCGTCGGCGATTTTTAATGGGTCCCATAAAACGCGCGCCGTGGAGCCGCTCAGATACGCACAGCACGGTCGTTGCAGCGTGACGTCAGCGAAGGCTTTTGCCAGCTTAGCCGCCGGTTCATTCAGCAGCGCGCAGTGGGAAGGGACGCTAACCGCCAGCCGCTGAGCTTTACTGGCGCCAGCCGCCAGCGCCAGCTGAGCCACGCGGGCCATCTCGTCGTCGCGTCCGGCAATGACAATCTGCGTTTCAGCGTTAAGGTTGGCAATATAGAGGTCGCTATCGGCAATCAGCTTTTCCACGCGGTTGAGCGTCAGGCCCATAATCGCGGTAAGCCCATAGCCGTGGGGATAAGCCTGCTCCATTAAATCGCCGCGCAGCGCCACCAGCCGCAGGGCGTCGGTGAAATCCAGCGCGCCGGCAATGACCGCCGCCGGGAAAGCCCCTATCGACAGGCCGCTAACCATGTCCGGCTTCACACCTTGACGCTGTAGCTCCCGCGCCCAGGCTGCGCCTGCGATCAGCAAGCACAGCTGCACTGCACGGGTATGTTTTAACGCAGCGGCGGTATCTAAATGGTCTACTTCATCGCCGAGCACGGTACGCGCCTCGGCAAGGATGTTCTGGCGGTCGGGAAGGGCGGCGAGCATATACGGCCGCTGGTTTCCCTGACCGGGAAAGGTAAAGAGAATTTTCATGCTTCCTCCCTGTTCCATGGCGTAGCGGTCAGGCGCGCGCCGCGGGACGTTTTCAGCAGGGCGCGGCCATCTCGCAGCCACTCGTTTAACGCGAATGCCCCTGCGGGCGTTTCGACCTGGGTATCCGCCCGGCAGGGCAGACGGGCGACGCGGGACTGCCAGGCGAGCAGCGCTTCGCGGTCGAGCGGCTGCGGCGCGCGGATCAGCAGATCGAGATCGCTGGCGGCGTGAAGCACGGGAATTTCGGTGGCCAGCGCATAGCCGGTACTGCCGGTAATGCCCCAGCGCCACGGCCAGTCGTGCAAGGTCAGTGATATCGCCGCCTGAACCGGCGGCTGAGAGACAAACGGCGAACGCAGAAGCAGCAGGCGATCGGCGAGCGTTTCCGGGGTAATGGTTCGGACGATATTCTCCATCCGTACCCACCCCGCAGCGCGCTGTTCGCGCTTCATGCCCCGCACGCCCACCGGAATGCGGGCGCTGACGTCAACGTCGCGTCGTACCACCACCGGCAGGCTGGTGCGCCAGTGCTGAGCGACCCAATGTTCCTCGATCGCCTCCAGCGCGGCGGCACTATTCAACCAGACTAAATCGTGAGGACGCGGCGTTGATAGCATCGTTAGATCCCTGAAGTTAAAGTGATAAACAGCGGCAGCGACAGGATACACAGAACCGAGCTTAACAGCAGCACCGCTTCCGCATCCGGCGACTGTACGCCAAAGCGGTTGCCGAAGACCACGCCGAAGAAACCGGCCGCCAGCGCAATCATCAGAATGGCGGTAATGGCGATAGAACCGTGCAGCCCCAGCAGCATCACCAGACCCCAGGCGATAAACGGCTGAACCAGCAGTTTGACGAGAGTGGAAGTGGCAATCAGCGCATTGAGCTGCAGCTTACGCGCCGACAGAATGACACCGGTCAAGAACAGCGCCGCGGCGGTCGCCGCCAGGCCCAGCGGTTTAATAGAGGCCAGCAGCAGATCCGGCATTTTGAGACCGATCGCCGAAAGGACAACCCCCAGCAGAGGCCCCCAGACTATCGGTTTTTTCACTGAACGCCACATCAGTACCGGCAGCATCGCCAGCGTCGAACCGCTGTTCTCGCCGGCGGCAAGCGCTTTTTCACGCTCCAGAATCAGCAGACAGAACGGCGTCATCAGTACCGAGCCGCAAGCGATGGAAACGGCGACGGAGAGGGATGTTGATGCGCCTTCGCCGAGCACGCTGCCCAGAATCGGCAGACCAAGGGCGGCGTAGTTAGGCAGCGCTACGGTCAGGGTCAACACGGCGGCATCCTGCGGCGAGCGCTTGAATACGCGGGTAGCGAGGAAGTAGATGGCCGCATAGGTAATCCACATGGCTCCGGTCAGTACCAGTACCAGCGGCGATTGCGCGACGATACCGTTCCATGGGGTTTGCACCGTGGCGCTAAACAGCGTCGCGGGGAGGGCAAAATCCATCACGAAAATATTGAGTAAAGAGACGTTTTTGTTATCGACCATTTTGGCCTTGCCGGCCCAGAAGCCCAGCAGCATGATGACAAAAATCGGCGCGAGGGCATGAATAATCACATAAGTCATATATCACCTGTAAATGAAAAAGAGTACTGGCGCGATTGTTATAATTTCTAAAAGCGGTTCCTTCCCGGAGCGCTCGATGGCGCCCCGGGTGGCCGCTTCCGGCAGGTTTTCTTCTACTTAGGGACTGACTACCAGCTGGCGCGCATGCGATCGCGTACTAGTTGGGAACTACGGCGGTTCTCCGCGCCAAGGCGGCACTTCAGTGAGGCATCCCGGCGGGCGTCAGCGATGGCGTCGCGCAGGGTATCGGTGACCAGCGTCAGATCGCGGGCGTCCGGTGCGTCAGGATTACTGATATCCAGCAGAGCGGAGAGCAGGCCGAGCGTCGCGTAGTTGCTGACGTCATAGGCCATAGGCGGAATGGTTGCCGCCAGTTTCTCCAGCGCTTCAACGGTACGCAGGGTGATCCGCGCGGCCGACTCTTTACCCATCGCATGCACCAGTACCCCGGCGTCGTTAAACGCGATCAGTCGATTAGCCTGGTAGCCGTGGGCGAGAAACGCCCCGGACATCGCTTTGCCGACGATCAGGCCAATCACCGGATGCCCGGCAAGACGCGCCTTCGCGTATGCGCCTGCGGCGCCAGCCAGCGCCTGATGAATACCAAATGCTTCTTCGCGACGGCCATAGGCCTGGCTGGGGACATCGATAACCGCGATAATCGGGCGCTTCACCGTTTTATCGGCATCGGCGTCGAGGGTTTCGTTGACCACTTTTGCCAGCGTCCAGCCTTCGAGCAGGCCAACTTCACCCTGAGCGGCGCGTGGGTAATGGTTATTAGCATCCGGTACCACGGCGATAAAACGGGCGCTTTCACCGTTAAAATCGGCGTCGGCAACCTGCACCGATGGGCACAGACCGGTCATTAGCGGGGCATTCGGCGCCAGCTGATTTAGCCACAGCGCGGCGCGATTAGTGAACTGGCTCATTATTTCACCTCCCGGGCGAATAGCTGTTTGATCTGCGCGGTGTCCGCCTGCTGGCGGGTATCGAATCGGGTCAAACGGGTCAGGAAATCTTCATATGTGTCGCTGCGATGCTGCGCGGGCACGCCTTTGGCGATCGCCTCGTTCATCGCGCTTTTCACCGCGTTGATACCATCGCCTACCAGGGCATCGACCAGGCCGCTGGCGTAGCGAATTTCGCCGCCGGTCATGCTCCAGATAAACGGACGGTCGCGGGAGTCATACTCTTCAATCCCCGCTTCCTGCTCGATAACCTGCGGCCCGTTGAGGCCCAGACGCGCTTCACGGGTGACAATCAGGTAGCTACACAGCGCCGCGGCGATGGACATTCCGCCGAAGCAGCCGACGGTGCCGGCAACGATGCCGACCACCGGGGTATAGCGGCGCAGGTCGACTATTGCGGCATGAATATCGGCGATGGCAGCAAGGCCCAGGTTGGCTTCCTGCAGGCGCACGCCGCCGGTTTCCAGACACAGCACGGCCTGAGTGGGAATACCGTTGCGGTTATCTTCCGCCGCCAGCTCAAGGGCGGCGGCCATTTTCGCGCCGGAGACCTCACCCATGCTGCCGCCCTGGAAGGTACCTTCAATGGCAATCACCACCGCCGGCTGGCCATTGATGGTCCCTTTTGCAACAACCATACCGTCGTCGGATTGCGGGACGATGCCCTGCGCGCCGAGCCACGGCGACATGATGCCGTCGAAAGGATCCAGCAGTTCGCGATAGCTGCCGTCATCCAGCAGGGTGCGGGCGCGTTCACGAGCGCGGAGTTCAATAAAGCTGCGATCGTTACGCATGAGCCACCTCCTCAAAAACCTGTTCAATACGGATCCGCGCGACGCCGGGCGTGGCGCCGAAGTCGTGGATGATCAGCTGTCCGCCGGGCAGGCCGTTAATCAGGCTCAGCCGTTCGAATAGCGCGTTCCAGCGCGCCTGGCTGTTGTCCACGGAGGTGGTGATTTCTACGTTAAGCGTATCGCTCTGTCCGGCGGTATAGAGCACTTCCATATCGCCGGAGCCTACAACGCCTGCCAGCGCTTTGCCGCTGAAGGCGCGGTTGGCAGGGAATGACAATTTAATCTGTTCCATAACATCCTCTGAATGCGTTAAGCGGAAACCCGGTCGAGAAACAGGGTGGCGGCAAGAAGATCCGCCGCGCCACCCGGCGAGGCGTTCTGCGCCAGCATCTGCGCATCAAGACGCGCCAGCGCGGCGCGTCCCCTGGCTGTCGCACATCCTCCCGCTGCCAGCACCTCGCCAGCGCCTTGCCGCATCGCTTCAAGGCCCGCCATTCCGGCGCGGGAGAGCACGCAGGTATCGCTAAGCGAAGTCATAATCGCCATCAGCGCATCAAGCCGGGCCTGCTCTTCACTGGCTCCCTCGGCCCGGCTGCGCAATAGCTGCGGCAGGGCAAGGGTAGTGACGTGCGGAAAAGCGCGCTGCGCTTCTTCCCGCGCGCCCGGAACCTGCCAGCGGCGGCTGGCGCGCAGGCCTTTACTGAAAGTTTTCGGCGCGCAGGCATCCGGCAGACGGGCGAGGGCGGCGGCGGTTTCCGCAATCCTCTGTGCATGACCCTCTCCTCCCAGCATCGCCGTCGCGCTGACCAGCAGGCCCAGCGCCCAGATAGCGCCGCGATGGGTATTGACCCCGGCAGTCGCCTGCATCATCTGCGCTTCGCCTTCGCGGCCCAGCCGGCCAACGGTTTCACGCAGGGCAACGTCCGCCGGCCGCAGCCAGCTCTGCTGGGCCAGCGCATGAAACGTTGGCTGCAGGCTGCGGGCTGAACGCTCCATCAGCGCCAGGCTCAGATCCTGATGCGCGCCGTTGCCGCGGCTATCGACCAGGCCCGGTTTAGGGCTGAGTCGCGCCTCGTCAACGAGGCAGGCGCTGGCGGTATGGGCCAGCCAGCGGGCCCGGGTTTCAGCAAACTGGGGAGAGAGTTTTTTCATTACCAGCTCCGGAATTTTGCCGGTGGGTTGTACAGACCGTCGGACCACTCAACCAGATCGGCCACGCTACCGGCGGCAAGCAGGGAGCGGGTGGCATCGCTGCGGCGGATACCGATATCCTCCGGATACATGACTTTGCCGCTTTGGCGCAGTGCGGCCACGCGTTTGGCATCAACGCCGAGACCGATATCGGTGATCCCGGCCACGGCGGCTACCATAGCCCGGCGCTCTTCAAGGCTTTCCGCCCGATAGAGATAGGCGATGCCTTCTTCGGTCAGTACATGGGTAACGTCATCGCCGTAAATCATTACCGGCGCCAGCGGCATCCCGGAGGTTTTGGCGACTTCAACGGCGTCAAGTTTTTCCACGAAGGTCGGTTTCACGCCCGCCTGGAACGTTTCCACCATCTGTACCACCAGCTTTTTACCGCGCTGCATCGGGTCCGGTTCGGTAATCATGTTGAGCCATGCTGGCGTGGCGTGGCGGCGACCGTGCGGATCATGGCCCATATTCGGCGCGCCGCCGAAGCCGGAGAGGCGGCCGCGGGTCACCGTGGAGGAGTTAGCGTAGCCGTCAACCTGAAGGGTCGAACCGATAAACATATCTACCGCATACTGTCCCGCAAGCTGGCAGAAGGCGCGGTTGGAGCGCATGGAGCCGTCGGCGCCGGTAAAGAAGATATCCGGACGCGCGCGAATGTACTCTTCCATCCCCAGCTCGCCGCCGAAGCAGTGGACGCTCTCTACCCAGCCGCTTTCAATCGCCGGAATCAGCGTCGGGTGCGGATTCAGCGTCCAGTGTTTACAGATCTTACCCTTCAGACCGAGCTGTTCGCCGTAGGTTGGTAGCAGCAGTTCGATGGCGGCGGTGTTAAAGCCGATCCCGTGGTTCAGGGATTGCACCTGATGCTCGGCGTAGATGCCTTTAATCGCCATCATCGCCATCAGGATATGTTCCTGTTTAATCAGGCGCGGATCGCGGGTAAACAGCGGCTCGATAAAGAACGGTTTATCCGCGACGACTACGTAGTCAATCCACGAACCGGGGATATCCACGCGCGGCAGATCGCATTCGTCATCCACCAGTTCGTTAACCTGGGCAATAACGATGCCGTCATGAAACGCGGCGGCTTCTACCAGCGCCGGAGTGTCTTCGGTGCTCGGCCCGGTGTACAGGTTGCCCTTGCGGTCGGCTTTATAACCGGCGATCAGCGCGACGTTCGGCGACAGGTCTACATAAAGACGGGAATAAAGCTCGATATAGGTGTGGATAGCGCCGATTTCCAGCAGGCCATCTTCCAGCAGCTGCGAAATACGCAGGCTCTGAGTACCGGAGAAGGAGAAATCGAGCTTGCGGGCGATACCTTTTTCGAAGAGGTCCAGGTGCTCGCTGCGCCCGACGCTCGGCATAATCATATGCAGGTCGTGAATTTTTTGCGGGTTAACTTCCGCCAGCATCCGCGAGAGGAAATCAGCCTGTTTCTGGTTGTTACCTTCCAGCACCACGCGGTCGCCGGGGGCCAGCAGCTGCTCAAGGACCGCAACCAGCTGGTCGGTGGGGATCACTTTGCCTGAGACTCTGGCCTCGGCCAGTCGCCGCTGTTTTTCCGTACGGCGACGGTTCCAGACGCGTCCCGTCGTTTGTTCGGCACTCATTATTAACCTCCTGATTCGACGAATCGTTTTGATTGTCCTGGTGTGGGAATAAGTGTGCGTCGCGACGTGGCGGGCATCAATTAAGGCCGATGGAGAATCGTTAGCGTAAGAGTAATGATTGGTGGAGCAGCGATGTGATGGCGATCAATAATGATAGTGAATGATTGGTCTACGAGGAGGCGACGTAGAGATAAAAGTGAAGAGTGGGGGAATTTTCCGGTGGCGCAGCTTCTCCCCGGCTCGCACTGCGTTTAGCCGGGCTACGGGTTCACAGCCGCTTGTAGGCCAGTAGCCCGACAGATGCGCCTGCATCGCCTCCGGGAAGTTTTGCCACTCCGCAGTCAGTCCCCCCGGGGCGGCGCAAAGCGCCTGCCCGGGCTACGGGTTCACAGCCGTCTGCGGGCCGGTAGCCCGGACAGATGCGCAGCATCGCCTCCGGGAATAGCGCGTGCAATGTCGTTAGTTTTTACTCAAATCACTCAGCAGAAAGGCAATACTCTGCCCGGCCACCGTCTGTTCGAGGGCGATTTTGACAATGATCGTCAGCGGTACCGAAAGCAGCATCCCTACCGGACCCAGCAGCCAGCCCCAGAAAATCAACGACAGGAAGACCACCAGCGTCGATAACCCCAGCCCGCGGCCCATAATGCGCGGTTCAAGGATGTTGCCAAACACCAGGTTAATCACCAGATAGCCCGCCAGGACCACCAGCGCTTCGTACAGACCGCCGAAGACCAGCACCTGTAAAATCGGCGGGATCGCCGCGAGGACCGAGCCAATATTCGGAATATAGTTGAGAGCAAAAGCCAGCAGCCCCCACATAAAGGCAAAACGAACGTCCAGCAGCACCAGCATTCCCCAGACCACCAGTCCGGTCACCAGGCTGATGGCGGTTTTTAATACAAGGTAGTGGGAGACGCTATCCAGCGCCCGTTGAATCGCGCCCATGCCTTCCACCGGCCGCGACATCAGCTGCTGCAGCTTTGCCGGAAGCTGCGGGACCTCCAGCAGCATAAACACCACCGTCAGCAGCAGCAGGAAGATAGAGGACATGGCGTTTGAAAGCTGGGTAAGCAGACTGGTCACCAGCGTCATCACCGCGTTGGGGTCAATGTACTTATTAAGCTCTACCACTGAGACGGTAAAGCCGAAGCGCTGCAGCCAGGGCGCGATAGTCTGCATCGGTTCATAAAGATAATTGCGGTACTGCGGCAGCGTGCGCGCCAGTTCGTTAAGCGAGGTGCCCAGCGAGGCCAGTAGCACCACGGCCAGCAGGACAATGACGCCGACCAGCAGCGAAATAGCCAGTACCCGCTGCACCCGACAGCGCACCATGAGCTGAACCAGCGGGTTAATCACTACCGCCAGAAAGATCGCCAGAATAAAAGGAACGATAATATCCGCCGCGAAGCGAATACCAGTCAGGATGATCACCATCATGCCAAGCATGATGACAATTTTTAAGCCGTTAAGCGTAATGATGGGTTTGGCCATACCGCTCCCTGCGAGAGAAAAAATGGGGTCTAATATGCGTTTATTGTAGACGCTGGCAAAGACAGCGTCTCAACGCGTCGCGTTGGTTAAAATGAAAAGCGCGACCCATGAATAAATAATTGACGAAACGCTATCATAATGGCGAACACCCCAGTAAAAAGCTAATCCAAATCAAATATCCGAGGTAAAGAACTGCAAAGACTTTGAGTTAAATGTGGCGTTATGGTACAAATCTGCGTGTGTATAACTACAGAGGACAATTTTCATCCGCAAATGATGAGAAGCAATACCGCGGATAATTGTAATTTTATGGACAATCAGTTCAGGATGTATATTTCTTATCACCCTGCAGTATCCCTCTTCAACTCCCGCTTCCTCGGCGAGCAGCACTGGCGCTCGGCGCTTTAGTTTTCTTCTCTCTGCCTGAGCTGGCGCGCTGCGCACGGCTAAATTAACGTCAGAATTTTTCCGGTTTACTTCGCAGTAAGCCGTCATGGATTATATTCTCAAGCAGGAGAAGGAATCATGTTTTATTGGATTTTATTAGCTTTAGCTATCGTTGCTGAAATTACCGGCACTTTGTCGATGAAATGGGCAAGCGTAAGCGGCGGGCATACTGGTTTTATTTTAATGCTGGTTATGATCGCGCTTTCCTATATTTTTCTCGCGTTCGCGGTGAAAAAAATCGCCCTCGGCGTAGCCTACGCCCTGTGGGAAGGGATTGGGATTTTACTGATCACCATTTTTAGCGTCCTGTTGTTTGATGAGACGCTGTCGATGATAAAAATCGCCGGGCTGGTCACCCTGGTCGCCGGGATTGTCTTGATCAAATCCGGGACGCAGAAAGCGGTAAAACCAGGCAAGGAGAAAGCGCATGCAACAGTTTGAGTGGATCCACGCCGCCTGGCTGGCGCTGGCGATTGCGCTGGAAATTATCGCCAACGTTTTTCTTAAGTTTTCCGACGGCTTTCGCCGTAAATTCTATGGCGTGATGTCGCTGGCTGCGGTGCTTGGCGCCTTTAGCGCGCTCTCGCAGGCGGTCAAGGGGATTGACCTGTCGGTAGCCTATGCGTTGTGGGGCGGTTTCGGTATCGCGGCGACCATTGCCGCCGGCTGGGTGCTGTTTGGCCAGCGTTTGAACCATAAAGGCTGGATCGGGGTGATCCTGCTGGTGGCCGGCATGGTGTTAATTAAACTCGCCTGATATGATGCCGCCTGCGAATGCGGGCGGCAAAATCTGCTCTCTGTATTACGCTTAAAAAATGAGCCTGTTCGGGCAATTTAGCCACCGGCCGTGATGAGGGCAGAACATGATTCACTTGCCAGGTTGGCGCAATATTCCCTCCGCCAGAACGCTTTCCATCATGATCTTTTTCGCCGGGATCGGCCTCATCGTGTCGGTGGTTTTTCTGCTCTATCTCTCCCAGCATCTGATTGGCCAGAAAGCGAACGAAATTGATAAGCATCGCTCCGTTTTATCGGTTAATGGCGCGGTGCAGACGTCGGTTAACCGCGTGCTGTCGCTGGTTCTGGATAATTCCGTCTGGGATGATGCCGTGAGTCAGACCTATGCCGGAAGGCTCGATCCGCAGTGGCTCTATAATTCCTGGGGTTCTGGTTTCAAGATTAACAATCTCTATGACGGTACTTTCGTACTCGATCAGCACTACCGCGTACTGTGGGGATCGTTTCGCAGCCAGCCCTTCCCCGGGCAGGATACGCAGTTTCTCGGCAGCGGCTTCCACGCGCTTATTTCCCAGCATGCCGCCGCGCTGCGCAGCGGTAAAAGCGCCTGGGCAGGCATTACCCGCACCCGCGCCGGTATTGCTTTTATCGGCATCGGCCTGATCCGTCCGACGGTCGGACGCCTGCAGGTGTTTGATGATACCCGCCGCTATCTGGTGATTACCCGCCATATCAACCCGCAAATGCTTGAACGTCTTGGCGATACGTTCCAGATTCGCAATCTGCACGTCACCCAGACCGGCGGCGAATACAGCATTCCGCTACGTACCCAGGCCGGGGAAACCGTGGGCTACCTGAGCTGGCAGCCCGGCCTGCCCGGCGCCGAAGCGTCGCGGGCGGCATCGAACAGCATTCGGCTGATTGCAGCGGTGGCGGCAGGGCTAATCCTGCTGTTTATCCTGTTCAGCTGCCTCGGACTGTACAAACTGGCGCGCGGCGAAAGCGTGGCGCGTCATAACGCCATGACCGACTGGCTGAGCCGCCTGCCTAACCGGCGGGCGCTGATCGAACGGCTTAATCAGGTTTGTGAAAATTCGCGCTATCAGACGCAAAGCGTGGTGTTTATCGATCTCGACGGCTTTAAGGACGTTAATGATAACTACGGTCACGACGTCGGCGATGCGCTGATCCTGCATATAGCGAAGGCGCTGCGGGAGCGGGTTCCCCCGGAAGGGATGCTGGCGCGGATGGGGGGCGACGAGTTCGCAATGACGATAAGCGGCGCAGAGGCGGCCAATCAGGCTTCGGTCTTTGCCCGCGCGGTGCTGGAACTGTTAAACGCACCGATTATCCTGAGCGGACGCAAAATCTATATCAGCGCCAGTATCGGTATTGCCAGCGGCGTGCCGGCAAGCTGCTCCAGCACGGAGCTTTTTCGTCGCGCCGATATTGCCATGTACCACTCTAAAAAGACTGGCAAAGGGCGTACCACCTGGTATGACGACGCGCTCAGCGACGCGCGGCAGTATCAGCTCAATATCGAGAATGGCATTCGTCAGGGACTGGAGAACGAAGAGTTCGATGTCTGGTATCAGCCGATCGTCAACGCTGATACGCTGGTGATGGAAGGTGTGGAAGCGCTGCTGCGCTGGCCGCGACGCCCGCAGGGGGCGCTGCCGCCGGATGCGTTTATCGGTATCGCCGAAAGCAGCGGCCTGATATACGCCCTCGGTCAATTTGTCCTGCATCGCGCCTGCAGCGATCTGCAGCCGTTAGGCGATCTGCTTCTGTCGGTAAATATCTCCCCGGCGCAGTTCCGCGACCCGGAGTTCGAGTCGCGGGTGGTCCAGGTGCTGGGACGCTGCCATTTTCCGGCCCGTCGCCTTCAGCTTGAGGTTACCGAGAGCTATGTTCTGGAGAATCCCGACCGCGCGAGAACGGCGATTAAAAATTTAAAATCGCTGGGTATCGCGGTAGCGCTCGACGATTTTGGTACCGGCTACTCCAGCATCGGCTACTTACGCAGCTTCAGCTTCGACAGCCTCAAGATCGATAAATCGCTGGCCGGATTGGTGGATGTTGATACCCAGGCCGCAGAGCTGGTGCGCGGTACCGTGAGAATTGCCGGGGCGCTGGACATCACGGTGGTGGCGGAAGGCGTAGAGAATCAAAAACAGCTGGCGCTGCTGCGGCGGGCGGGACGCGACAGATTGCAGGGCTACTATTTTAGCGAACCGATGCCCGCCACGTCGTTACTGCAACTGCGCCAGCAGCAGGGCTGACCGCTTACTGGGCGGCCAGGGCTTCCAGCTTATCGCGAAAACCGGTCACCGAGATGGCGCGGTTATCCGCTCGCCAGCGATCTTTTGGTCCAGGCGCCGAGCTTTGAACCGCAATCACCTGCCAGCCATCATCAGTTTTCAGCAGCAGCGGCGAGCCGCTATCGCCCGGCAGCGTATCGCACTGATGGGAGAGCACCGATGCCTGCGCCCAGCCGGTGACCACGCAATCCTGATGGGTGTAGAGATTATCCAGATGATCTTCCGGATAGCCAGACTGAGTCACTTTTCGTTCGGCGGTTTTAAGCGCGGCGGTCAGATCGGTTTTGCTGCCGCTAAAAATCGGCACCGGCGTAATGCCGGAAGGAGCGTAGCGCAGCACGATAAGGCCAAAATCCCATGGCGCCGCGGCGCTGGGAACTATCCAGCCATCGCCGTCTGCCTTAAGCCGTTTGCCCAGTGAAGGATCTACCCGACCTTCGATACCGTGAATTTCGTACACCCAGCCGCCTTTACGCGAGATAAAACGCAGCGCGACGGGTTTGTCTGGCTTACCTTTAGGTGGCGTAAGCAGACAGTGCCCGGCGGTGAGCGCCAGATTGGGGGAAATCAGCGTGGCGGTACAGAGATTACCGCTGGCGGTTTCCAGCTGCCCGATAGCATCCCAGGGATCGTCTGTGGGATTGCTGACGGGTTTACGGTCGTCATGACCAAAAAACAGCGTCTTAATATCTTTCGCACTCATGCCATCATCATCGGCCTGCACCAGCGCAGGGAAAAGACAGATCGAACACAGTAATAACAGTACGTCTCTACGCATATCACTCTCTGGGGAGATAATTATGTCTATTGAAAGTAGCAGCAGATTTAAGTTTATGAAAGTTAAGAACAATTTTAATTAAGCCAGACGGCGGGCTAATCCAGCCAAAAACGCGCCTTCATGACGGATCAATGGTGTTATTTCAAGATGTTAACGCTGTTTGGCCGCGGCGCTATTTCCGCAGAAAAGGGCGGCGGAAGCAACTTAAATCGTGTATCCGAACGTACATCAGATGAGGGAACATAACCTGATTTCCGCTTCAGCTTATTCTTAAGTCCATTCAGAAAAAAAAGCCGCTATTGGGTAAAATATGCAATTTCTTCACAGGAAAAACGCACTTCTTTACCTGTTTCTTACTTACTTTCAAAGTGAAACATTTTCTCACCGTAAACGTTGTTATTGCTACCCGCTTGTTGAGCAAAAAGAGATGTTATCCCGGCGATGATATCTGCAATGTCTAACACCCGATGTACGGGAGGATTTATGTCTAAACAAGGTATTCGCGCATTAGTTTATGTTTCGGTCGTATCCGCGATGATCTGGGGCGCTACGGGTTATCTATTGGTTGCCGCGGTTCACGTTCTCTAATTCGGGCTCCTCTCCCCGGCGGAGAATATTATCGGGGAGCGGGCCGGGGATATGCTGATTTAAAAAGTGATGCAGTAAAGCGATGGGCTGTGGGCTGAGAGGGTTTTTCGGCCAGACAAAATAGTAGCCTTCGCCGGTAGTTACCGCCGTCGGGAAGGGTAAGGCCAGCAGCCCGGCGCGTATCGCGGGTAGATTAAGCAGCAGATCGCCAATGCTGACGCCGTGCCCGCTCATCGCCGCCATGGTGCCTTGCTCAAGGGTATCAAAGACGATGCCCTGAGCAATATCCGGCGCAGGTCGCTCATAATGCTCGAGCCAGCGCCGCCAGTCACGGCGATCGGTGGACGGATGTATCAGCGTGCAGGCCGCTAAATCTTGCCTGGCCTGCTGCATCATCCCCGGTGCGCAAAGCGGGATTAACCATTCGGCAAAAAGCAGGCTGCAGCAGTTATTATTGCCAAAATTGCCATCTCCCAGGAGGATTGCGCAGTCGAATGGCTCCTGAGTAAAATCGACGCTGTCGCGATCCATCCACAGGCTGCTCATTTCCACTTCCGGTCGCTGGTGCTGCTGGCGAAACTGTTGCAGGACGTCCAATAGCCAGCGCATCGTAAGCGTTGACGGCGCCTTCAGCCGTAGCTTGCCTGCCTGACGACGCAGGGTCTGGCAGGCCCGGTCTATCGATGAAAAACTCTCATTCAGCGCCTTCGCCAGCTGATAGCCGGCATCGGTAAGCGTGACCTTTGGGCCATGGCGAACAAAAAGCCGGCATGCAAACCATGACTCCAGGGTGCTGACGTGGCGACTGACGGCGCCGGGCGTGACGTGCAGCGCCGCGGCGGCCTGACTAAACGAACCAAGCCGAGCGGCGGTTTCAAAAGCGCGCAGTGCGTAGAGCGGCGGCATAGACATTGGCAGAGATTTTCAATATTGAGTAAAACTCACATTCAAACTCACTATAAGTCGTTTTTCAACTCTGAAATCAGAGAGGAAGATAGGGTTTTAATTGGGAAATGGTGAGTTTAAATCATGAATATCTCTTTGCTGACGGCCTACTCTTTGACGGTACTGGCGCTTATTGCCACCCCGGGGCCGGTGGTGGTGTTAGTGACCGGCGCGGCGGCGCGGGAAGGCTTTGCCAGTGCGGTGCGCACGATGATTGGCGGGAATCTGGCTTCTTTAGTGCTGCTGGCCGCTGCTGCTGCGATGCTGAACGGCATAGTGGCGCTTGATCCACGCGCGCTAACGCTGATGGCGACGATCGGGTCGCTGTTTATTATTCGACTTGCGCTGGGGATGTTACGTGCAGAGCCGGTGACGCAGGATGCATTGAAAAAGCGTAGTGGGGTGATGGCAGGATTTGCGACCGCGTTAAGCAATCCCAAAGATATCCTGTTTTTTGCCGCGTTTTTTCCGCAGTTTATTTCTGTAACCGACAGCTTCGGTTTGAGCCTGGGGCTCCTGACGGCGGTATGGGTGATGATCGACTTAGGCGTGCTTACGCTCTATATTCTGGCGGTTCGTCGTTGGTTAACGGCGCGTTACGCCCAGCGATTAACAACGGTGTCGGCGTTTTTCCTGCTAATTCTGGCGCTTTACGGCCTGGGCTACAACCTCTGGCAGCTAAGTCTTCAGTAGAGGAAAAAACGGCTGGCGACCAGCGCGCAGATAATCAGCAGGATCAGGATGAGCTCAAAACGGTAGCGCCGCAGCATAGTGCTCTCCGGAAAAAAACGGCGCTGAAGCCAGCGCCGGTATTATATCAATCAATCTCACCCGGGAGATTAAGCAGCCGGTTGGGCAGCAGCTTTAGCGGTATGGTGCCCGGTGGTTTTGTGGTGCTTTTTCGCAGCCTGGGCTTTCTGAGCTACCGGTTTAGCGGCGGCCTTTTTGTGTTTTTTGGCGGCCTGAGCCTTCTGGGCGGCAGCCGGTTTAGCTTCTGCTTTCTTGTGCTTTTTAGCCGCCTGCGCTTTCTGCTCTGCAGCCGGTTTAACAGCGGCTTTATGGTGTTTCTTGTGATGGGTCGCTTTAGCGGTGGTGCTGTGAGTTGCAGCAGCCGGAGCCGGAGTGGCGGTGGTGGCGGCATCGGCAGCGAAAGCGACAGAAGACAGACCCATAGCAGCGGCAACGACCAGAGCTAATACTTTTTTCATTCTGATATCCTCGAAAAGGTTTCTTGTTTCAACCCCACTGCGGGGCCGTTGAAAGAACTATATGCTTGTCTTATCGAGGTTTCCGTGAGTGTTTGGTATCGGCGTGTAACCGTATGTACAACCTGCTCTCACCAGGGAAAATTGGGCGCCGGGAGCGGCCCGACGTCCGTAGCTTACAGATACCGCGAGGTGAGGTGCTGGCGGAAAAAGTCGCTGTTAAGGTCTTCCCCGGTCGCATGCTGTATCAGCTGCGAGGTGGTGAAACGGCTGCCGTGCTGCCAGATATTCTGCCGCAGCCAATCGAAGAGGGCGGTAAAGTTACCGTTGGCGATATCGCTTTCTAGCTGCGGTAGCGCCCGTCTGGCGGAAGCCATCAGCTGAGCGGCGTACATAGCGCCCAGCGTGTAGGACGGGAAGTAGCCAAAACCGCCATCGGTCCAGTGGATATCCTGCATACAGCCGTCCCGATAGTTGCCGGTAGTAGACAGTCCCAGCCAGTGCTGCATTTTTTCATCCCACAGCGCCGGAATATCATCAACCTCGATATCGCCATCAATCAACGCACGTTCAATTTCGTAGCGCAGAATGACGTGCGCCGGATAGCTCACCTCGTCGGCGTCGACGCGGATAAAGCCCGGTTTGACGCGTTGATTCCAGGCGATAAAGTTGTCGCGGCTAAAGGCCGGCTGCTCGCCAAAGTACCGGCGTACCGTTGGCAGCAGGCGTTGCAGAAAGGCTTCGCTGCGGCCGAGCTGCATTTCGAAAAACAGGCTTTGCGACTCGTGGATTGCGGTAGAGCGGGCGAGAGCGATGGGCTGATCGATCCAGTTACGCGGTAGATTTTGTTCGTAGCGTGCGTGACCGGTTTCATGAATCACGCCAAACAGCGCGCTGAGCAGATCGTTCTCGTTGTAGCGCGTGGTGATACGCACGTCCTGGGGCACGCCGCCGCAGAAAGGGTGGGCGCTGATATCCAGCCGTCCGCCATCAAAATCAAAGCCCAGCACGCGCATCGCTTCCAGCCCCAGTTCGCGCTGGTCAGCAATCGGAAACGGCCCTTGAGGTTCGATGAGCGGCGTTTGCGCCTGCTTTTCAACCACTTTCTCCAGCAGCGTGGGAAGCCATGACTTGAGGTCAGCGAACAGCACATCAAGACGCGTACTGGTCATATCCGGTTCAAAAATATCCAGCAGCGCGTCATAGCGGGAGCAGCCTTTTGCCGCGGCGCGAATCTGCGCCTCTTCGCGGCTCAGCTTGACCACTTCCCGCAGGTTTTCAGCAAAACCCTGCCAGTCGTTCGCCGGACGCTGGCTGCGCCAGGCGTGCTCGCAGCGGCTACCCGCCAGCGATTTCGCTTCCACCAGGCTTTCCGGCAGCAGCGCCGCCTGCTCGTACTGGCGGGTCATCTCGCGCAGGTTTGCCTGCTCAGCATCGTTCAGCTCTTCCTGAAGCGCATTGCGCAGCCATTCGCCCACTTTTTTATCGGTCAGAATCTGATGTTGCAAAACGCCAAGCTCAGCCAGCGCTTCGCCGCGGGCCGCGCTGCCGCCGGGCGGCATCATGGTGAACATGTCCCAGCCGGCGATGGCGGAGAGATGCGAAAAGCGGGAAAGGCGCTGAAAGGTCTTTACAAGTGACTGATACGGCGAGCTTTTTTCCATATTGTCGGATCCTGTTGGCTGCGTTTGCATAGGTGAGAATGAGGAGTATTCCATCACAATTCCTTTACCTTTCCCACAATGAAAAACCGGGGTGATGCTGACCTGGACGTCAGGCAGCGCTGGAATTGACCATCTGACCACAGCTACCCTAATGGAGTAAGGTGGTACAGACGGGTAAGTGATTGCCCGGACGGTTCATCAGCATAATGTCATGATTAATCGATTGCGTATTTTATGTTTGGCTCGAAATAATCCGGATGTGCGCAAAATAGCAGTTTCTTTCTCTGTGGTTGGCTAAAATATAAACATAGACAGGCCGCTGATGTGAGGTGGATTATGAATCCGTTTACCTGGCTGTTTATCGCACTGCTTTCTATGGACGCCGTCAGAGAACTGATGGGCATGTCGTCGGTACTGGGAATGTGGTGAACTGCGTGGCCCGCTTCAGGCCACGCAAGCCCGCGTTACTTCAGGCGCTTGTGCAAACAGGCGCCGGTAAGCAGCGCAGCCAGCAGCATCAGCGCAATAAACCCGCCAACGCCGTTCCAGCCGTAGTTATGCCAGAACACGCCGCCTAATGTCCCCGCCATGCTGGATCCCAGATAGTAGCTGAATAAATAGAGCGACGAGGCCTGGCCACGCGCGCGGCGGGCTCGTGGGCCGATCCAACTGCTGGCGACCGAGTGGGCTGCGAAAAATCCCGCAGAGAACAGCAGCATGCCGATGAAAATCAGCCACAGCGATGAGAATAACGTCATCAACAGCCCGCCGAGCATAACCGCCGTGGAAAACAACATCACCGGGCCGCGGCCATAGCGCACGGTCATCGCACCGGCTTTTGGCGAGCTCCATGTTCCGGTTAAATAGGCCACCGAAAGCAGGCCTACGACCGCCTGGCTTAATGACCACGGCGAGAGCATCAGGCGATAGCCAATATAGTTAAACAGAGTGACGAAGGACCCCATTAACAAAAAACCTTCGAGGAACAGCAGGGGCAGCCCGCGATCGCGCCAGTGCAGACGAAAGTTGATCAGCAGCGTTTTTGGTCGCAGCGAGGTCGGACGGAAGTGGCGCGATTCCGGCAGGATGCGCCAGAACATCAGTGCTGCGGCAAGGGCGAAGCCGCTGATGACCGCCAGCGCAATCCGCCAGCCGAAGAAATCTGTGAATACACCGGTCAGCAGACGACCGCTCATGCCGCCGATGGAGTTACCGCTGATATACAGCCCCATCGAGAACGCCACCACGCTGGGATGGATCTCTTCGCTCAGGTAGGTCATGCCGACCGCCGCCACGCCGCTCAGCGACAGACCAATCAGGGCGCGCATAATCAGGATCCCGTGCCAGCTGGACATCATCGTCGACAGCAGGGAGCAGCAGGAAGCCAGCACCAGCGCCGTCACCATTACCTGTTTGCGGCCAATCGCGTCAGAGAGCGGGCCGGTAAACAGCAGGCCGACCGCCAGCATGGCGGTGGAGATGGACAACGAGATACTGCTGCTGGCTGGTGAGACGCCGAATTCAGTGGAGAGCACGGGCAGGATCGGCTGAACACAATAAAGCAGCGCGAAAGTCGCCAGTCCGGCAGAGAAGAGCGCAAGCGTAACGCGAATAAATTGCGGAGTGCCGCGTTTGATAAACTGGTTTGGCTGAGGAGCGATGGTGTCGCTGACGTCGCTTGCCGGGACGGCGTCAGCGGTAGTTGTACGGCTCACGGAAAAATCCTTGCTGATATACAGAGTTAAATGACCTTGCAGGGCATTTATTAAGGGTATGAAAATGTAAATATTCTGTCTAATATATTAATAATCTCAAATAAGACGTTTTAAATATGAATATTGAGCTGCGTCATCTGCGCTACTTTATTGCGGTGGCGGAAGAACTCCATTTTGGTCATGCGGCGGCGCGGTTGAACATATCTCAGCCGCCGCTTAGCCAGCAGATTCAAATCCTTGAGCAGCAAATTGGCGCACGTCTGTTTGCTCGTACCAACCGCAGCGTTAGCCTGACGGATGCCGGCAAGCAGTTTCTCGCCGATAGTCGGCAGATCCTCTCGCAGGTGGAAGATGCCGCCGCGCGGGCCGCTCGTCTTCACCACGGCGAGACCGGTGAACTACGCATTGGCTTTACTTCGTCGGCTCCCTTTATTAAGGCGGTATCGGACACGTTGTCGACCTTCCGCCATCGCTATCCGGATGTGCATATTCAGACGCGGGAAACCAACACTCGCGAGCAGATTGTGCCGCTAAACGAAGGGGCGCTGGACCTGGGGCTGATGCGTAACACCCAACTGCCGGAAACGCTGGTCTGGGAAAGAGTGCTGCGTGAACCGCTGCTGGCGATGGTGCCCCGGGACCATCCGCTGGCGAGCCAGCCTGGCGTTAGCCTGCGGGAGCTGGCGCGGGAGCCGTTCGTCTTTTTTGATCCTCATGTTGGTACCGGACTGTATGACGATATTCTGGGGTTAATGCGCCGCCACGACCTGACGCCGGTCATCACCCAGGAGGTGGGGGAAGCCATGACCATTATCGGCCTGGTTGCCGCCGGGCTTGGCGTGTCGATTTTACCGGCCTCATTCCGGCGGGTTCAGCTGTCGGAAATGTGTTGGTTGCCCATCGAACAGCAGGATGCGGTCTCGGAAATGTGGCTGGTATGGTCTAAGCATCGTGAGCAGGGTCAGGCGGCGCGCCGTTTTCGCGAATCGCTGCTGGCCAGCGCCAGGTGATGCATTTAAGACAAATCAGGGCTAAAAATGTGCGGTAAATCACAAGGCTAAGTAAAAATTTGACGAGTACCGTTGAAGTGCTTCACCATAGCCCTCAGTTTATTTCGAAGCGCGAAAATAAAGGGAGTCAACGGTGGTAGCGGACAGTCAGCCAGGCCATATCGATCAAATAAAGCAGACCAACGCGGGCGCAGTTTATCGCCTGATTGATCAGCTTGGCCCGGTGTCGCGCATCGACCTCTCGCGCTTCGCGCAGCTCGCGCCTGCCAGTATCACTAAAATCGTCCGCGAAATGCTGGAAGCGCATCTGGTTCAGGAAACGGAAATCCAGGAGCCGGGAAGCCGTGGAAGGCCCGCCGTAGGGTTGATGGTGGAAACCGAAGCCTGGCACTACCTCTCAATCCGCATCAGCCGCGGCGAAATCCACCTCGCGCTTCGCGATCTGAGCAGCGCGCTGGTGGTGGAAGAGCAGCTGGAGCTGGCATTACAACACGTCCAGCCCTTTGCGACGCGGCTCCTCGATCACGTAGACCAGTTCTTTATTCGTCACCAAAAGAAGCTGGAGCGTTTAACCGCCATTGCCGTCACTATGCCGGGAATTATCGACACCGAGCACGGTATTATTCACCGGATGCCATTTTATGAAGACGTTAAGGATATGCCGCTGGGCGAGATTTTAGCCAATCATACCGGCGTATCGGTCTATATTCAGCACGACATCAGCGCCTGGACCATGGCCGAATCGCTGTTTGGCGCCTCCAGGGGGGCGCGCGATGTGATTCAGGTGGTTATCGACCACAACGTGGGGGCGGGGGTGATCACCGACGGTCGTCTGCTGCACGCGGGCAGCAGCAGTCTGGTTGAAATCGGCCACACTCAGGTCGACCCGTATGGTAAACGCTGCTATTGCGGCAACCATGGCTGTCTGGAAACCATTGCCAGCGTCGAGAGCGTGCTGGAACTGGCGCAGATCCGCATGGCCAAGTCGATGAGCTCAATGCTGCATCAGCAGCCGCTCAGCGTCGAGTGGCTATGTGAGGCCGCGCTGCAGGGGGATTTACTTGCCCGCGACATTATCAGCGGCGTCGGGAACCACGTTGGGCGGATTCTGGCGATTATGGTTAACCTCTTTAACCCGCAGAAAATCCTTATCGGTTCACCTTTCAACCTCGCCGCTGATATTTTATTTCCGGCAATATCTGATTGCATTCGACAACAATCGTTACCGGCCTACAGCCGACATATTGCCGTTGAAAGCACGCAGTTTTCTAACCGGGGAACGATGGCTGGTGCGGCTCTGGTAAAGGATGCCCTCTATAACGGATCGTTGCTCATACGACTGTTACAGGGTTAACATTTTTTCATATTCACACCAAAAATTGCGCTATCTCAAGCCCGCCCTCGATGGCATCGCGTAGACTTTTTCCACAGTTGATTATTTCTCTCCCGTATATTTCATCAACATAACTGTGGGGTTAGTGATGTTTAAGCGTTTCTTCATAACAGGTACTGACACTTCTGTCGGCAAGACAGTCGTTTCCCGTGCGCTGTTGCAGGCACTCGCTGCCAGCGGCAAAAGCGTAGCCGGGTACAAGCCTGTGGCGAAGGGCAGTAAAGAGACGCCGGACGGACTGCGGAACAAAGATGCGCTGGTTTTACAGAGCGTGTCATCGCTGGTGTTACCGTATGATGCTGTCAATCCCATCGCGTTAAGCGAAGATGAAAGCAGCGTGGCGCATAGTTGCCCAATCAACTACGGTCTGTTGTCGGACGGCCTGCAGCGCATGAGCGCGCAGGTTGAGCATGTGGTGGTCGAAGGTACCGGAGGCTGGCGCAGCCTGATGAACGATCTGCGTCCGCTGTCGGAGTGGGTGGTACAGGAACAGCTGCCGGTGCTGATGGTGGTGGGGATTCAGGAAGGCTGCATCAACCATGCCTTGCTGACCGCACAGGCTATCGCTAACGACGGCCTGCCGCTGATTGGCTGGGTTGCCAATCGTATTAATCCGGGCCTGGCGCATTATGCTGAAATTATCGATGTGCTGAGCAAAAAACTGCCAGCGCCGCTCATCGGTGAATTGCCTTACTTGCCGCGCGCGGAACAGCGCGAACTGAGCCAGTATATCGACTTATCGATGCTCGGCGAGATGATGGCGGTAGATAGAATCCCGGCGTAACGTCCGCGACAGCACCGATGCCAGTACGCTGGCAATCAATAAACCGGGCAGTAAAACGTACTGTCCGGTCATTTCACAAATCATCAGCGTGGACATAATCGGCGCATGGGTTGTCGCCGCCAGAAACGCCGCCATGCCGGTTAAGCCTATCATTATCGCGATCTCCTGGTAATCAGGTAGCCACAGTCCCGTCAGGCTGGCGAATAGCATGCCGATCCCCAGGCCAACAAACAGCGTTGGCGTAAACACCCCCCCCGGCGCGCCGGAACCGCTGCTGGCCAGCACGGCGAGCAGCTTGCAGACAAAGACAAGAATGATAGCGCTGAAGAGCGGCGGCGAAAGCAGATAGCTTTGTACGACACTGTAGCCATTTCCCCAGACGGCCGGCGCGAGAAGCGAGAGCAGGCCGACAATAAGCCCGCCCAGCGCCAGCTGCCAGGGGGGCGACAGACGCAGCCGGACAAAGCACTGATGGCTATAGCTCATCAGCCAGATAAACAGCGGCCCGCAAAGCCCGGCCAGCAAACCCGTTGCCAGCATTAACCCATAGTGGGTCGCGCGCAGGGTGGCGTGAAACTCAACATGGTAGAGCGGCGCCGAACTTCCGTTCAGCAGATTGGTGAGCAGCAGGGCGGTTACCGCAGCAATGACGACCGGACCAAGCGACGCCAGCATCAGAGTGCCGAATAAGATCTCGGCGATAAACAGGCTGCCGGCAAGCGGCGCATGGTATGCGCTGGCCATCCCGGCGGCGGCGCCGCAGGCGACCCACAGCTTCCACTCATCTTTTGGCGTAAACCGGCGGGCGAACAGCGAGGCGGCCAGCGCGGCCAGCAGGATCATCGCCCCTTCCCGGCCAATAGCGCTGCCGGTGGTGACCACCAGCAGAGAGGCCAGCGATTTTACCAGGCTGGCCGGGGTATCAAACCTGCCGTCGCCGGTCTCGAGAGCTTCCATGTAGTCGGTTGGCGCGTGCGGACGTTCAACACTGCGGCGCTGCCAGAACCATAGCAGGGCGCCTGCGGCAAGGCCGCCCAGCATTGGCGTTAACAGCCGACGCCATCCGGGCATAGACTCAGCGGCGTTCACCAGACTTCCGCTGTCATTGCTCAGAAACAGGCTTTCCAGTCCCGCCATTGCATGGCGGAACAGGGCAACCGCGAGGGCGGCGAAGACGCCGACCAGCATGGCAATGACCAGACGGCGAAACATAACCTGGACATCAGGATAAGCGTGAAGACGATGCATTAGCGAATACGATTAGCGAAACAGATGGCTTATTTTCTCTGGATATAAAGATATAAGCAAAAGCGATAAGTGCGAATGAAGCGGAAAGGTGACATTGTCACTTGCAGGTGATGCCCGGCTGGCGGGCATCAGCTGAGGGAGTTAACGGTAGAGCGGTTTCTCGGCCACCGCACAGGGCAGCCGCGCCTGCCATTTCGCCAGCGTCTCCTGCGCCAGCTGGCCAAGAGCCTGATAAAAAGGCTGATTCGCCTCGGCCACAAATACGCTCAGAAAGCGGCCGGACCACGGGAGGAGATGCCAGGCCAGAAGCTGGTTAAAGGCCTCATCCTGAGCAGATTCGCACAGCCAGGCTGCCAGCAGTAGCAGGGTGCCAAAGTGGTCTTCCGGCTCCGAACGTTGTTCGGACAGCGCGATGCCGGTTGCCCGCATCCATTCACGAAGCGCCAGCGTTGAGTCGCCAAACAACACGCTTTCTTTATCCAGCCAGACGGAGCCCCACGGCGGCGCAGGCAGCGCCCACGGACCGATAAACAGCCGCTGCCAGGCTTCCGGTAGCGGTTCATCGTCCTCGCGAGCGAACAGCGCCGCCAGGCCGTCCGTCACCGCGTAGGGCCACTGACTTCGCCAGCTGCCGTCGCGCAGGGCCGCAACCAGCGGAGCAGCCTGCTCGCTGTCCGGCGCAAAAGAGAACAGAGCGCCCAGCGTGCGGGCGCTGAGTGCGACAGCGTCGCGGTCTTGCGATTGCATCATACCATTCCTTACAGCAGAGGGTGCCGCAGCACCCGTTTATTAACCGGCAATCGCCGTACCCACGGTCATATGGAGACCATAAAACAGGCCGCGGCCGATAAACTCGCCGAGCATCACCAGTGCCAGTCCGAGCAGCAAGCTGGCGATGCGCGGATTCTGGCGTCTTGCCAGCGGGCAGAGCCAGCAGCCGAGACCCAGCGCCAAAAGAACTAACCGCAGGATTTGTAGCCAGCCATAATAAGGCAGCAGTGCGCTGGCCTGCTGTACGGAGCTGTGGATCTCCGCCAGCTCGCTGTTTTGCAGTATGACGACCGCCAGGCTTGCCAGCAGCGCGAGCACGCTTATCGAGGCGAAAACTCTGCCGTTAAACGGCACGTTGGCTACGCGCAGCAGCAGGGCGGCGAAAAGCGGCCCGCACAGCACCATCGTCAGGAAGAATGCGGCGGTGGTATAGGCATTATACCAGGTCGGCACGGTATCAATCTGGTACACCATGGTCATCTCAAGGACGAACAGGCAGCCGAGCAGCATAGTCAGCAGGAGCCAGGCTTTCGCCAGAACCCGCGGCATTTTCCCGAGAATCGTCACCAGCCACCAGAAACCCCCGACGGCGAAAAATAGTGCGCCGCTGGCAATTTCATTGCTTAACGCCGATGATCCCACCCGGTTAAGGGCGTTAAATGCCCGCAGCGGCGAGCCGAGGTGGATGATTGATGCGAGAAAGCCAATCCCCATTATCAGCCAGATAAAAAACATGCCCCGCACCAGGCGCTGCCGGGCTTCGGAGTTGTTATTCAGCGAAAGCCAGCCCAGCCCGCTGACGATAATCGCCCCTGCGACGCTTTGCCCCAGCACCGTAAACAGCACCAGCGGCCATTCATGCCATCCGTTTCCCATTTTATACCTCCTTCGGGTTGGCCAAATAGCCGGTGGTATCGCCGCACGGACGCGCATTGGCGTTCGGTTTGATCACGATACTCGGCCTGGTGAAGTGCGCAGACGGCAGCGGAGCGACGGCGGCCAGCTGACCGTGTTTTTCGCGGAGTTCTTCGATGGGGCCAAAGTCGAGAGCCCTCAGCGGGCAGGACTCGACGCATATCGGTTTTTTACCTTCGGCGACCCGGTCATAGCAGCCGTCGCATTTAGTCATATGGCCTTTTGCCGCGTTGTACTGCGGCGCACCGTACGGGCAGGCCATATGGCAGTAGCGACAGCCGATGCATACCTCTTCGTTCACTACCACGAAACCGTCATCGCGCTTGTGCATGGCGCCGCTGGGACATACTTTCGTGCAGGCCGGATCTGCGCAGTGGTTGCAGGCGATTGACAGGTAATAGGCGAAGACGTTTTGCTGCCACACGCCGTTATCTTCCTGCCAGTCGCCGCCCGCGTATTCGTAGATGCGGCGAAAGCTGACATCAGGCGTTAAGTTTTTATAATCCTTACAGGCCAGCTCGCAGGTCTTACAGCCCGTGCAGCGGGCGGAGTCGATAAAAAATCCATACTGAGCGCTCATGGTTTACTCCTTAAACCTTCTCGATTTCGACCAGATTGGTGTGCTGCGGGTTGCCCTTAGCCAGCGGCGAAGGGCGGTGCGTCGTCAGCGTATTGATACAGGAGCCGCGATCGATACGATCGCCATTCATATTGGCATCATGCCAGGCCCCCTGGCCCATCGCCGACACGCCGGGCATGATGCGCGGGGTCACCTTGGCCGGGATCCGCAGTTCGCCGCGGGCGTTGAATACGCGCACCATATCGCCGTTCTTGATCCCGCGTTTTTCGGCGTCCAGAGGATTTAGCCACACCTCCTGACGGCAGGCTGCCTGCAGTATATCCACATTGCCGTAGCTTGAGTGGGTGCGCGCCTTGTAGTGGAAGCCGAACATTTGCAGCGGGAACTTCTCGCGTAAAGGATCATCCCAGCCTTCAAAGGTTGAGGCGTAGATCGGCAGCGGGCTAATGGTTTCGTCCTTTTCGAGATGCCAGTTTGCGGCGATCTCCGCCAGACGGCTGGAGTAAATCTCGATTTTACCCGACGGGGTTTTTAACGGATTGGCGGCCGGGTCTTTACGGAAGTCGCGATAGGCGACAAAGTGGCCGTTGGGGTCTTTACGTTTATAAATCCCCATCTTTTTCAGTTCGTCGTAGCTCGGGAGCGCCGGGTCTTTCGCCAGCATTTTCGCGTATAAATGCTGCAGCCACTGCTCCTGGGTACGGCCTTCGGTAAACTTCTGGTGGACATCCTCGCCAAGCCGTTTTGCCACTTCGCTAAGGATCCAGTAGATAGGTTTGCGCTCAAATTTGGCGGAGGTGACCGGCTGAATGAAAATGAGATAACCCATATTGCCGGCGTAATCGTTGGGAATAATATCTTCCTGCTCGACGGTCATCAGGTCCGGCAGCAGAATATCGGCATATTTGGCCGATGAAGTCATAAAGTTTTCGATAACCACGATCATCTCGCATTTGCTTTCATCCTGCAGGATCTCGTGGGTTTTATTGATATCCGAGTGCTGGTTGATGATGGTGTTGCCGGCATAGTTCCAGAGGAATTTAATTGGCACATCCAGCTTCTCTTTGCCGCGTACGCCGTCACGGGTGGCGGTCATTTCCGGGCCGCGAACGATGGCGTCAGTCCAGCTAAAGCAGGAGATGGCGGTTTTCACCGGGTTGGTCAGCACCGGCAGGCGTTCAATAGTGATGGTATAGGTGGATTCGCGGGCGCCGCTGTTGCCGCCGTTAATGCCGACGTTGCCGGTCAGTATCGGCAGCATGGCGATCGCTCGGGCCGACAGTTCACCGTTAGCCTGGCGCTGCGGTCCCCATCCCTGGCAAATATAAGCCGGTTTCGTGCTGCCGATTTCCCGGGCCAGCTTGATGATGCGGTCGGCGGGAATGCCGGTGATCCGCGATGCCCATTGTGGGGTTTTCGCCGTGCCGTCGTCACCCTCGCCGAGAATATACGCTTTGTAATGCCCGTTCGCCGGGGCATCTGCCGGCAGCGTTTTCTCATCGTAACCGACGCAGTATTTATCGAGGAATGGCTGATCGACCAGATTTTCATTAATCAGCACCCAGGCGATGCCGGCCACCAGCGCGGCGTCGGTGCCGGGGCGAATCGGGATCCACTCATCTTCCCGCCCGGCGGCGGTATCGGTATAGCGCGGGTCGATAACGATCATTCGCGCGTTAGAGCGCTCGCGCGCCTGTTCTAAATAATAAGTGATGCCGCCACCGCTCATGCGGGTTTATGCCGGGTTATTACCGAACATCACCACCAGCTTGCTGTTTTCAATATCGGAGGTGCTGTTGCCATCATTGCTGCCGTAGGTGTAGGGCATGGCGCAGGCAATTTGCGCTGTACTGTAGGTTCCGTACTGATTCAATGAGCCGCCGTAGCAGTTCATCAGGCGCATTACCGGTGAGGCGGTGGGTGACGAACGCGTCATGTTGCCGCCGACAATCCCCGAAGAGTAGTTAATATAAACGGCTTCGTTGCCATAATCTTTGACGATGCGTTTGAGATTGCCAGCAATCGTATCCAGCGCCTCTTCCCAGCTAATGCGGACAAACTTGCCTTCGCCGCGTTTACCGACGCGCTTCATGGGATAATTAAGGCGATCGGGATGATTAATGCGCCGGCGAATGGAACGGCCGCGCAGGCACGCGCGCACCTGGTGATCGCCATAAATATCCGCGCCGGTATTGTCGGTTTCGACCCAGACGACTTCATCGTCACGCACGTGTGAACGCAGCGCGCAGCGGCTGCCGCAGTTGACCGAGCAGGCCCCCCAGACAATCCGTTCTTCACCGCGCGTAGCGTCTTGCACCGCGGCGGCGGCATTGCGCAGGCTGAAAGGCAGCGATAAACCGCCGGCGGCGAGGGCCAGCGAACCAAGGGCGGTCGATTTGATTAGCGTTCGGCGGGTAAGGCCGTCGGTATGTTCCTGGTTAGACATTGCTCACTCCATGATTTTGTTATAATGGCGTAATGCCAACGCCTGCTTAATGTCGGCGTGGAGAGTGAGGGATCTTACTTAAAACGGAGTAGAGAGATCTTATCCCCGGTCAACCAAGGGATAAGACTTCTCCAGTCATGCGGTGAGGTTACTGCGCGCCGCTGTCGCGGGTGTAGATGATTTTAAAGGTATCGTTGGCGCAGTGGCCGACAACCTGCTCGCCGGGCCGATCGGGCTGGTCGTTCGGGACGATCGCCAGGCTAAAGCCCGATTCCGGGACGCCGTTGTTGATGATTTTCTGCTGAATATCGCTTTTTACCCGCTCGCAGGAATCCGGCGCCGCGAAAGCAGCTGTCGAACCCAGAAGCAGGGCCGCACAGAGCCAGGGGGATAGTTTCATCATAAACTCCTTATTGACGTTATCCAGAATTAAGCATAGCAGAAGTGGTGTAAACAATTGTATTTGCTAATATGATTGTACTATGCACAAAAGGAATCGCGCGTGAAAAAACGGTTTTTGCTGTTACTGGCTGTCGGAGCGCTTAGCGCCTGCGATGAAAAGGAAGCACCCCAGGCCTTCACTCCTGAAATGGCCAGTTTTTCTAACGAATTTGAGTTCGATCCGCTGCGTGGGCCGGTGAAAGAGTTTAGCCAGACGCTGTATGACGAACATGATGAAGTGGTGAAGTGGGTTAAAGGGCGTTTATCCAGCGAAGGGTGCTTTGACCTGTTGGCATTTGAAGACCTGGAGAACAAAACCGGCGCGGCGCTGGTGCTGGACGCGAACTACTATCTGGATGCGCAAAGCCAGGAAAAACGCCTGCGTTTGCAAGGAAAATGCCAGCTGGCGGAAATGCCTTCGGCGGGCGTGTCGTGGGAAACCGATGATAACGGATTTGTTGTGACCGCTCGCGGCAAGGAGAGCACCGCGACCTACCGCTATGATAGCGAAGGCTATCCGCTGGGTAAAACGACCACCGCTAAAGGCGAGCGTTTTACGGTAAGCTCAACGCCGTCGTCCGATCCGCGCAAAAAGATGGACTACACCGCAGTGAGCATCTTTAATGACCGCACGCTGGGCAACGTAAGTCAGACCTGCGATTACGACGACCACGACAACCCGGTAAGCTGTGAGCTTAAGGTTGTCGACGACAGCGTACAGCCTGCGCTGATCCGCCACTACACCATCAAAAGCACCATTGACTATTACTGAGCCGTCGGTTTCAGCAGCGTCTGGCCCTGTGGTTTATGCTCGGCCAGATACTGGTGCTGGAACAGGCACATACGGATGGTATTGCGATATTCACCGTTAATAAAGAATTCGTGGATCAGTTCACCTTCCACCATAAATCCGAGCTTGCGGTAGATGTGGATCGCTTTTTCATTTTCTTTATCGACGATAAGGTAGAGCTTATATAAGTTGAGCACCATAAAGCCGTAATCCATGGCGAGCTTAGCGGCGCGGGTGGCCAGTCCTTTGCCCTGATAATCAGGGGAGATGATGATCTGAAACTCAGCGCGACGGTGCACGTGGTTGATTTCAACCAGCTCAACCAGTCCGGCCTTTTCGCCGTCGCATTCAATAACAAAGCGGCGTTCGCTCTGATCGTGAATGTGCTTGTCGTACAGGTCGGAAAGTTCAACAAAGGCTTCATAGGGCTCTTCAAACCAGTAGCGCATAACGCTGGCGTTGTTGTCGAGCTGGTGGACAAAGCGGAGGTCTTCGCGCTCAAGCGGGCGGAGTTTGACGTGATAAGCGTCAGTCATGGGAATACCTGTGTGTTATAGCGAAGTTTTACTGATTATGGCGCCCGCAGGCGCCATACATTACGGAGTAATAGTGCGGCCAGTGCGGCGGTCAAGGCAGCGCAGGGTGTTAGGTTCCCAGTACGCGTTGACGTTCGCGCTCTTCTGGCAGTTGTCCTGGGCATCAAAAGCCACGTCGGCTTTATCCCACTCTTTTTCGGCGCGCTTGTTGACCTTCTGGCGTAAAGAGCGGGTGTCGTTCCACTGCTCTTTTTCCATCGCGGCCTGCTGGCGGCTCTGGGCGCTGTCGCCGGACTCAATGACCAGCTTGTCCGTTTTGGCGAACGACGATGCGGTAAAGACCATCGCGCTCAGCGCCAGCAGGGCGGTCAGACACCAGCGTTTGTTCAGTGTTGTGTTCATCACGATTTCCTTTAAGTGATCCCCGTGGTGTGAGTTTACTACATCTCCTTTCGACGGCATACCCGACAAAATAGAGTTAACGACGGCCATTATTGCGTAGAATGAGTTAACGCTTGCTCAACTTACGACGTTTTAAATGGTAAAAACCACGCTGCTTTTCTTTGCCACCGCGCTGTGCGAAATCATTGGCTGCTATTTACCGTGGCTATGGTTAAAACGTGGGGCGACGCCCTGGCTACTGATTCCGACCGGCCTGGCGTTGGCGCTTTTTGTCTGGCTGTTGACGCTGCACCCGGAGGCAAGTGGACGGGTGTACGCCGCTTACGGCGGGGTATATGTTTGCACCGCTCTGCTGTGGTTGCGTTTCGTCGATGGCGTCAAACTGAGCCATTATGATTGGGCTGGGGCGCTGGTTGCGCTGTGCGGCATGCTGATAATTGTGGCCGGCTGGGGACGCGCTTAGCCCTTCTTTTCTGTTAAAAAAGCCGGGGTAAATATCGCTATCCCGGCCTCTTTGTCTTGTGCATTAGCCCATTCCTTCTCCGTTTATACCCTCCCTGACCGCGCTGAGATAATGTGATCTGTCGCGTCTTTTTCGATCGTTATACTTGTATGGTAGTAGGTCTGATGTTTTAATTTTGTTCACTAACCGCATAGAAGTAAGGAAGAAGAAATGAAGATCGTTGCCGCTGAAGTTTTCGTCACCTGCCCGGGACGCAACTTCGTCACCCTTAAGATCACCACTGATGATGGTATCGTCGGTTTAGGTGACGCGACGCTAAACGGCCGCGAGCTGTCCGTTGCATCGTATCTGCGGGATCACCTCTGCCCGCAGCTGATTGGCCGCGATGCGCACCGCATAGAAGATATCTGGCAGTTTTTCTACAAGGGCGCCTACTGGCGTCGCGGCCCGGTCACGATGTCGGCGATTTCCGCTATCGATATGGCGCTGTGGGATATCAAAGCGAAGGCTGCGGGTATGCCGCTGTATCAGCTGCTGGGCGGGGCTTCGCGGGAAGGGGTCATGGTTTATTGCCATACCACCGGCCACTCTATTGACGAAGTGCTGGACGACTACGCGCGCCATAAAGAGATGGGGTTTAAAGCGATTCGCGTGCAGTGCGGCGTGCCGGGAATGAAAACCACTTACGGTATGGCGAAAGGTAAAGGCCAGGCCTACGAACCGGCAACGAAAGGCCAGTGGCCGGAAGAACAGCTATGGTCCACCGAAAAGTATCTCGATTTCACTCCGCGCCTGTTTGCCGCCGTGCGCGAAAAGTTTGGTTTTGACGAGCATCTGCTGCACGACATGCACCATCGCCTGACGCCGATCGAAGCGGCGCGTTTTGGCAAAAGCATTGAAGAGTACCGCCTGTTCTGGATGGAAGACCCGACCCCGGCAGAAAACCAGGAGTGCTTCCGTTTAATTCGTCAGCATACCGTCACGCCGATTGCCGTTGGAGAAGTGTTCAACAGCATCTGGGACTGTAAACAGCTGATTGAAGAGCAGCTGATTGACTATATCCGTACCACCATCACTCACGCAGGCGGGATTACAGGAATGCGCCGGATTGCCGATTTCGCCTCGCTTTATCAGGTGCGCACCGGCTCGCACGGGCCGTCCGATCTCTCTCCGGTCTGCATGGCCGCCGCGCTGCATTTCGACCTGTGGGTACCGAATTTCGGCGTACAGGAATATATGGGCTACTCCGAGCAGATGCTGGAAGTTTTCCCGCATAGCTGGACATTTGATAACGGCTATATGCACCCGGGGGAAAAACCAGGACTCGGTATCGAATTTGATGAAAAACTGGCCGCGAAATACCCCTATGAACCGGCTTATCTGCCTGTCGCACGTCTGGAAGACGGCACGTTGTGGAACTGGTAACGAAGGAAATAACAAATGAAAAGTATCGTAATTCGTCAGCCGAATGAACTGGTGATTGAAGAGCGTCCGCTCCCGCAACCTGCCGCAGGAGAAGTACGGGTTAAGGTGAAACTGGCGGGAATATGCGGTTCCGATAGCCATATTTACCGTGGACATAATCCGTTTGCCAAATACCCGCGGGTGATAGGCCATGAATTTTTTGGCGTTATCGACGCCATTGGCGAGGGCGTTACCGACAAAGCCATCGGCCAGCGCGTGAGCGTTGATCCGGTCATTAGCTGCGGTCATTGCTACCCCTGTTCCGTGGGCAAGCCGAACGTCTGCACTTCGTTAGTGGTGCTTGGCGTGCATCGGGACGGGGGGTTTAGCGAATACGCGGTGGTGCCGGCGAAAAATGCCTGGCGGGTGCCTGACAACGTTTCCGACAAGGATGCGGTGATGATTGAGCCTTTCACTATTGCGGCCAACGTTACCGGGCACGTTTCGCCGACCGACCAGGATATTGCGCTGGTATACGGCGCGGGTCCTATGGGCCTGACGACCATACAGGTGCTGAAGCGGGTGTACCGCGTTAAGCAGGTTATCGTTGTCGACCGCATCGATGAACGCCTGCAGATGGCCGAGCGTAACGGAGCGGATTGGGTAATTAACAACAGCAATGAGCCTCTGGCTGACACGCTGAAGGCGCAGGGGATCCTTCCGACGCTGATCATTGATGCGGCCTGCCATCCCTCTATTTTACAAGAGGCGGTTACCCTGGCCTCGCCGGCGGCGAGAATTGTCTTGATGGGCTTCTCGACTGAGCCTTCGCAGGTGGCGCAGCAAGGAATTACGGGGAAAGAACTGTCGATTTTCTCATCGCGGCTTAACGCCAATAAATTCCCCGTGGTCATTGATTGGTTAAAACAAGGGTTAATTGATCCGCAGGAGTTGATTACCCACGAATTTGCGTATCAACACGTTGTTGACGCTCTTGAGCTTTTTGAAAATGACAGAAAACGTTGCTGCAAGGTTTTATTAACCTTCGGGCAATAATAACAGGTGCGGACTTTGTACCCTACAATTAGAGATAATCATTATGACTACCGTTAAAAATGAGAGAACCACTTCCGATCTCATTCGTGCAGCCGTATCTGGTTGGTTAGGTACTGCGCTGGAGTTTATGGATTTCCAGCTCTATTCCCTGGGCGCAGCGCTGGTTTTCCACGAGATATTTTTCCCGGAGCAATCTGCCGCTATGGCGCTTATTCTGGCGATGGGCACCTACGGCGCAGGCTATATTGCGCGCATCGTCGGCGCCTTTATTTTCGGTAAAATGGGCGACCGTATTGGGCGTAAGAAAGTCCTGTTTATTACCATCACGATGATGGGTATTTGCACTACGCTCATTGGCGTGCTGCCAACCTATGCGCAGGTGGGGATTTTAGCGCCGGTATTGCTGGTCACATTACGCATTATTCAGGGACTGGGCGCGGGCGCTGAAATATCCGGTGCGGGCACCATGCTGACGGAATATGCGCCGAAAGGTAAGCGCGGAATTATCTCTTCGCTGGTAGCGATGGGAACCAACTGCGGTACCTTAAGCGCTACGGCTATCTGGGCGGTGATGTTCTTCGTGCTGGATCGCGAACAGCTCGTCGCGTGGGGATGGCGTGTGCCGTTCCTCGCAAGCGTAGTGGTGATGATCTTTGCCATCTGGCTGCGCCTCAATCTGAAAGAAAGCCCGGTATTTGAAAAGGTGAGTGAAGAAGGCAGTCTGCAAAATGGAGTGGCCGCTCAGGAAGGCTCCTTCAGCGCAATGCTGAAAAGTAAGTCTTTCTGGCTGGCCACGGGGCTGCGCTTTGGGCAGGCCGGAAATTCAGGGCTGTTGCAAACGTTCCTGGCGGGCTATCTGGTTCAAACCTTAATGTTTGATAAAGGTATCCCCACCGATGCGCTAATGATCAGCTCCGTGATTGGTTTTATCACCATTCCATTCCTGGGCTGGCTGTCAGATAAAGTAGGGCGCCGCATCCCTTATATTATCATCAATATTTCAGCCATTATTCTGGCCTGGCCGATGCTGTCGATTATTGTTGATAAAAGCTACAGCGCGAGCACCATTATGGCGTCATTAATCGTTATTCATAACGTCGCTGTATTAGGCCTGTTTGCGCTGGAAAATATTACGATGGCTGAAATATTCGGCTCACGTAACCGCTTTACCCGCATGGCAATCTCTAAAGAGGCGGGTGGTTTAGTCGCGGTTGGCTTTGGTCCTGTTCTGGCCGGTATCTTCTGTAATATGACCGGTTCATGGATGCCCATTGTTGTTATGCTGGTGTGCTACTCAATCATCGGCTTAATTTCTGCCATCCTGATGCCTGAAGTTCGCGATCGCGATCTGAGCTTGCTGAATGATGCAGCGGATTGCGCACCGCAGAATAAAGCGGTGGGCAACGGACAATATATTTAAGCAGCATACATTCCGCACCGAATGATGATAGCCAAAAATAACAATCTGCCGGGCCTTTAGCCCGGCATTTTTTACGCTTTTAGTGCCTGAAATAGCACGGTAAATAACCCACTCTGTCTTGTATGGTAGTTGATAAAGGTCAAGGATATCATACCGGTTGCATGAGAGGGTTTATATCAACAGCCCATTCTCACTTCACGTGGGGATTCAGAAATCATAAATATGAGAGCCACCATGGAAAATATGCTTTTAACAGCGCATGCCACGCTGCCATCCTACGATCGTAACCGTCTCGTTCCGCGCATTGTCCATCTGGGCTTTGGCGCATTTCATCGCGCGCATCAGGCCGTATATACAGATATTCTGGCGACGGAGCACGACAGCGACTGGGGTTATATTGAGGTAAACCTGATCGGCGGCGAACAGCAGATTGCCGACCTGCAGCAGCAGGATTTACTTTATACCGTCGCGGAAATGTCGGCCGATGCCTGGACCGCTCGCGTTGTTGGCGTGGTTAAGCAGGCGATACATGCCCAGGTGGATGGCCTGGAAAGCGTCCTGGCGAAAATGTGCGAGCCCCAGGTCGCGATTGTGTCACTGACCATTACTGAAAAGGGCTACTGCCACTCTCCGGCCAGCGGCCAGCTGCAGCTGGACCATCCGTTAATTGCTGCCGATTTACAACATCCTCATCAACCGAAATCTGCGCCGGGCGTGGTGGTTGAAGCGCTGGCGCGGCGCAAAGCAGCAGGACTGCCGCCGTTCAGCGTCATGTCCTGCGATAATATGCCGGAAAACGGTCACGTAATGCGTAATGTCGTCTGCGCCTATGCTAACGCTGTCGATGCTGAGTTAGCCGAGTGGATTGCGCGTAATGTCACTTTTCCCTCCACTATGGTGGACCGCATCGTTCCGGCGGTAACGGCCGATACATTAGAGAAAATTGAGCAGCTTACCGGCGTTCGTGACCCGGCGGGCGTCGCCTGTGAGCCGTTTCGCCAGTGGGTCATCGAAGATAACTTTGTCGCCGGTCGTCCAGAATGGGAGAAAGCCGGCGCCGAACTGGTCTCTGACGTGCTGCCGTTTGAAGAGATGAAGCTGCGTATGCTAAACGGCAGCCACTCTTTCCTTGCCTGGCTGGGCTATCTGGCCGGCTACCAGCATATTAATGACTGCATGCTGGACGACAACTATCGCCGCGCCGCGCATGCGCTGATGATGACTGAGCAGGCGCCGACGCTAAGCGTGCAGGGCGTTGATCTGGCACGCTATGCCGGCCTGTTGATCGATCGCTATAGCAACCCGGCGCTGCAGCACCGTACCTGGCAGATAGCCATGGACGGCAGTCAGAAGCTACCGCAGCGGATGCTGGATTCGATTCGCTGGCACCTGGTTCATGGCAGCGACTTTACGCTGCTGGCGATGGGCGTTGCCGGCTGGATGCGCTACGTCAGCGGGGTGGACGACCGGGGGCAGGAAATTGAAATTTCCGATCCGCTATTGCCGATCATCCAGCAGACTGTCCAAAATAGCGCGGACGGAGAAGAGCGAGTTAAAGCGCTGATGGGCATTGAGGCTATTTTCGGCCAGGACCTGAGCCAGGAGCCCCGGTTTGTTAATGAGGTTACGCGCGCTTATCTGTCGCTGAAAAAACACGGAGCCAAAGCGACCGTTGCCGCCTGGGCTCAGGAGAACTAAACATGGTGCCGCCGATGATGGCGGCATTACTGTTACATACCATTTCTGAACACTATTTTTATGTTCAGGGAGGGCTGTTTAAATAATAAATCTTGATCCAGATCGTTGAATATACATAACTTTATCTAACAACAGTTAAGTATAAATAATTGGCGTTTATTTTAATCTCTAAAGTATTTATTTGGGTGATTTATCATTCACCTGCTGAAGTAACTATGGCATGATGAGTTAACTTACTAAGTTTCCTCAGAAAAAAGGAGAACGGTCTATGTACAAAAAAATTTTGTTGCCAGTAGACGTTTTTGAAATGGATTTAAGTGATAAGGCGGTGCGTCATGCCGAGTTTTTGGCCTCAGCGGATGAAGGTGAAATAACGCTGCTCAACGTTCTGCCGAACAGCAGTAGCTCAATATTGCGCGGCTTTGCGGCTGATATACGTAAGTTTGAAGCCTATATGCGCGAGGAGTCGGAGAAAAAAATGAAGACGATATCCCGTCTGTTCTCGATTCCCGCCGGGCGAATTCACTCCAGGGTGGTGTTTGGCAACGTACGTGATGAAATCCTGGCGGTGAGCAGTAATGAAGAATTTGATGTTATCGTTATTGGTTCCCGTAAACCGGGAATATCAACCCATCTGTTGGGCTCTAACGCCGAGTCGATTTTACGCCACGCCAAAATACCGGTTTTGGTTGTCAGATAATACCGATCATTTTGTTTCTGGCGGCAGAGAAACGTTCTGCCGCTACGCATTTTACTCTTCGCTAAACCAGTCGCTATTTTCCTGACGTACCAGCAGCACGGATTCGCTAATTTCTTGCAGATGCAGGCTCATCGCCTTTTCAACCGCATCCGGGTTGCGGGCCACCAGCGGCTGGAAAATATCATAATGCTGGCGCAGCATCATATCGGGAGGAGTGACGTGATCGAGGCTCATGTAGCGCACCCGGTCAATGGTGGCTTTAATGTTTTCAACGGTATCCCAGGCGAGCTGGCAGTCGGCAATTTGCGAAAGCTTCTGATGAAACTCATCATCCAGCTGGAAAAAATCGGTTAACTGCTGGCGCTCAACCGCCGTGCGCTGCTGATTAAGATTTTGCTCAAGCTGGTAGAGCTGCTCATCATTCACCATTCCGGCAGCGCGTCGCACCACGGCGCATTCGATAGCCTGGCGGACAAAACAACCGTTGCGTACCTGCGAGAGAGAGATCTTATTTACGTAGCTGCCGCGCTGCGGACGGATCTGGATCAGGCCATTTTCAGCCAGTTTTATAAAGGCTTCGCGCACCGGCTGGCGAGAAACGTCAAAGCGCACGGAGACTTCTTTCTCCGAAAGCGGGGTTCCGGGCGGAATCAGACAATGGACGATATCCCGACGAAGGATACGATAAATTTGCTGATTTACGGGCTGTGTCGGATTCAGTTGAGCTTCTGCGGCCATTGATGGTTACTTTTATAAGGTAGTTGCGCTATTTTACGGGATTTTTACCGTCCAGCCCAGACCCGGCCTGCAGGCCGGGTCACGGAGCTTAGCCCTGACGGTGAACGTTCAGTCCGGCAAAACTTTGGCTGACCGGCATCATTTCCAGGGTGTTGATGTTGACGTGTTTTGGCAGGTTCGCGACCCACCAGACCGCTTCGGTGACGTCTTCCGGCGTCAGGGCTTCGGTATTCTCGTAGGCTTTACCCGCCTTCGCGTCGTCACCTTTAAAGCGCACGTTAGAGAATTCGGTTCCGCCAACCAGGCCCGGTTCAATATCGGTCACGCGCAGGGCCGTACCGTGCAGGTCTGTACGCAGGTTCAGGCTGAACTGGCGCACAAACGCTTTGGTCGCGCCGTAGACGTTACCGCCTGCATATGGCCACGCGCCGGCGACCGAGCCGATGTTAATGATATGGCCGCGATTACGTTCAACCATTCCCGGCAGAACGGCGCGGGTCATATAAACCAGCCCTTTGTTATTGGTGTCAATCATGTCTTCCCAGTCTTCAATGCTGGCTTTATGGGCGGGTTCAAGACCCAGCGCAAGCCCGGCATTATTGACGAGAACATCAATCGCCTGCCAGTCAGCCGGCAGCCCGGCAATCATCTCTTCGATGGCTGCGCGATTGCGTACGTCCAGCTGGGCGGTATAAAGATTCTCGCCCAGCTCATCCTTAAGAGTTTTCAGGCGTTCTTCGCGACGCCCGGTGGCAATCACTTTGTGACCGTTAGCGATAAAACGGCGAGTAATGCTTTCACCAAAACCCGCGGTTGCTCCGGTAACCAGGATAATCATCTTACTGTTCCTCAACGCTTTTTGTGTCTTCATACCATAGCACGCGATCCCGGCGACGGGTAATGGAAATCATCAGTCAGACGTTGTCGATCGCGGCGATACACAGAGTATTGATTGCGGTCAATCAATGAGTTGCCTAATCTTACAGGATAATCGTTTTCAGGAGATGAAGATGTCGGAGAACAATCCTTTTTTCAGCGTTAGCCTGCTGCCTTATCAGGCGCCGCGTTTCGATCTGGTTGACGTCAGCCATTACCGACCCGCCTTCGACGAAGGCGTTCGTCGCCAGCGTAAAGAAATTGCCGCTATCGTTAATAACCCGCAGCCGGCTGATTTTGCCAATACCCTGGAGGCCCTGGAGCAGAGCGGTCAGCTGCTGGCGCGGGTAACCAACGTCTTTTTTGCGATGGCAGGCGCGGAGACTAACCCGACCATTCAGGCACTCGATGAGCAGTTTTCCGCCGAGCTGGCTGAACTGGCTAACGATATCTGGCTCAACGATGCTCTTTTTCAGCGGGTGAAGCTGGTGTGGGAGCGGCGAGAATCGCTCTCCCTTGACGCCGAGTCCAGACGTCTCCTTGAGGTAACCTGGCAACGCTTTACCCTTGCGGGAGCCACGCTTGCGGAAGAGCAAAAAGCGGCGCTGCGCGCGCTGAATACCGAAGCGGCGGCGCTGCAAAGCCAGTTCCAACAGCGCCTGCTGGCGGCGGTAAAATCGGGGGGCCTGGCGGTGGATTATGTTCATCAGCTCACAGGTCTCAGCGATGATGAGATAAGCGCAGCGGCAGAAGCCGCGCAGGAGAAAGGGTTAAGTGGACGCTGGCTGCTTTCTCTGCTCAATACCACCCAGCAGCCTGCGCTGCTTTCGTTGCAGGATCGGCAAACGCGAGAAAATCTTTTTGCAGCTGGCTGGACGCGAAATCAGAAGGGCGATGCGAATGACACACGCGAGCTGGTGCTGCGGTTGACGGCAATCCGCGCGCGCAAAGCGCAACTGCTGGGCGCAGATGACTTTGCCAGCTGGTCGATGGCCGATCAGATGGCGGGCGCCCCGGCAGAGGCGTTTGCCTTTATGCGGCGAATCGCTCCGGCGGCGCGGGCGCGAGCCGAACAGGAACTGGCGGATATTCAGCAGGTTATCGATCAGGAAGGCGGCGACTTCCGCGCGGCAGCGTGGGACTGGCTCTATTACGCAGAACAGGTGCGCCGGGCGAAATTTGCTATCGATGAAGCACAGCTTAAGCCCTATTTTGCTCTCGAGCGCGTTCTGCGTGATGGCGTATTCTGGGCAGCGACACAGCTGTTTGGCATTCGCTTTGTGGAACGATTCGATATCCCGGTTTATCACCCTGACGTGCGGGTCTGGGAAATCATCGACGCTACGGGCGAGGGTATCGCACTTTTTTATGGCGACTATTTCTCGCGGGATAGCAAAAGCGGCGGGGCGTGGATGGGCGTATTTGTCGAACAATCCACCCTGCGTGCGCAGCATCCGGTTATCTACAACGTCTGTAACTATCAGAAACCGAAAGCCGGGCACAGCGCGTTGCTTTCCTGGGATGAAGTTATCACTTTATTTCACGAGTTTGGCCATACGCTGCACGGGCTGTTTGCCAGGCAGAAGTACGCCAGCCTGTCGGGAACCAATACGCCACGCGATTTTGTTGAGTTTCCTTCGCAGATTTATGAACATTGGGCCAGCGAGCCGCAGGTCTTTGCCCACTATGCGCGGCATTACCAAACCGGCGAGGCCATGCCGGCAGCGCTTCGTGACAGCATGTTCCGCGCGGCGAAGTTTAATAAAGGCTACGATATGAGTGAGCTGCTCGCGGCGGCGCTGCTGGATATGCACTGGCACAGCGTAGCCGTGGATAAGCTACCCGATGACGTTGATACTTTTGAAGCCGCAGCCCTGCATGCGGAGAAAATGGATCTTCCCGCCGTGCCGCCACGCTATCGCAGCAGCTACTTCTCGCATATTTTCGGCGGCGGCTACGCCGCGGGTTATTACGCCTATCTGTGGACGCAGATGCTGGCGGATGACGGCTACCAGTGGTTCGTTGAGCAGGGTGGTTTAAGCCGTGAAAACGGCCAGCGCTTCCGCGAGGCGATTTTGTCTCGCGGCAATAGTACTGATTTAGCAGAACTTTATCGCCAGTGGCGCGGACACGATCCGCAGATTGAGCCGATGCTGGAAAACCGCGGGCTGAGTTAGTCGAGCGTTTTGGCGAGTAGAAGAAGACCGGGCGCAGTTCAGCAGAGCCCGGTTTTTTGTCTATTTTTCTTCCCCAAAATCCCGCCAAAACTTTTCCCCAAAATATCATGAGGCATGGCCCATTTGATGCCACTGAAACCTATAAATTTACTTTGTATTATATATTTGATTTCTTATCCGCGATTCCTTTGGCATCGCTTGCAGAGTTCTGCAATCGAAGGAAGCCATTATAAAATAATAATAACTTTGTATTAGTTACAAAACTAAATTGGTGTTAAATAGCGATAATTTTGTTAGCTTCTTCTACGATGGTATCGTTAACGATAGCACCAATTCCAGCCATAATTAAGCCACATCCCAGCACTCCTACCGGACCAGACAAAACGGCGGCAAAAGCTAATGCTGCGAGATGCGTGGCGGCAAAATCGATAGCGATTGTCTGCACTTTAACAAAGAAAGGATGCCAGTTATCAGTCTCAACTCAGCGCCCGGTTCTCAAGGTACAGGTCGGCAAACTAGTTGGCCGACTGATTATGACGGAGGATCTCTAAATGTGAATGGCACGATTATGCGGGATACTTACATCAATAGCCTCAAAATGTTCATTTCCGGCACAAGGTTTTCAGCAGGGAGTCCCAGACTTATTTGTGAAGATCTTTGCAAAATGGATGGTCAATTTTGAAGACCCTTCGGCTGTGCGCTTGAACCTTTGATTAAGTTGTTCATTCCAAATAAGAATGCTCCATGAGCCAACATCCCCCATATGCAGATACTTAATCCATCGATGCTCCACTTACGGCTTAAAAGATAATGACAAATTGCAGCTGATGGCTGATAATTACTGGTTGTTAAGTAACATCATGGCTGAAAGATGCTATGTGTTACTATAACGAAAATGGGGTATTGAAGGTTTAGGGATTATAAATTTATGAGATTTTATGGCATCGATTATCTACAAATGCAGTCTAATATCAATGATTATTTAAAATACATTATTATATTTAGTACATTATTTATCCTGATCGTTGTTTTTAGCCTGTATATGCGCCATCGTTTACAAACTAAATACCGTGACTTAACGATCATTGCGTTCTTATTTTTACTCTTCATTTCTGGTGTTCAGTATGCAGATTATACCGATAGCCAAAATATACACTCCAGGTCATCACAAATGGTCAACTTTATTAGGTTGTTGTCACAAGAAAAAAAAGTGAGTGTTAATTCTATATTCTCCAGTTCAGTACAACTTTCGGATGGCATTATCGTTAAAATTAATGATTTTTATTATCGTGTCAACTTAAGTCTGGATCAAAAAACATACAGCCTGGTAGAGGTTTCGTTAGTAACCCCAGATGTTGAAATCGTGAAAAACTGAGGAATAGAAATGATAATTTATACACCTATCATAATAAAGTTGGGACTGGGAATACTGTGCTTAATTGTTCAAATAAATCTCATGGGAAAGGGAAATCTGGCCCCTTCATCCGCAATGGATCAGGTTCAGAACTATGTGCTGGGGGGGATTATTGGTGGCGTAATTTACAATGAATCAATAACAGTACTACAATTTGTTCTGGTATTAATTATATGGACTTTTCTGGTTTTTGTTCTTAAGTTTTTAAAAGAAAATAATCGGTTAGTAAAAAGAATTCTTGATGGAAAGCCTATTACTTTGGTTCATAATGGAAGTGTTAATGTTAAGGAATGTTTACGCAATGGTGTTTCAGCTAATGATTTGATGTTCAAGTTAAGAGCAAGTGGTATTTATGAAATAGAACAGCTTAAACGAGTGATACTTGAACAAAATGGTCAGTTAACCATTATACAAAATGGTGATGAAAATATACGTTATCCAATCATAGTGGATGGTTTGGCCAACCATGATCTGCTCGAAATCCTTAACAAGAATAGTGACTGGTTAGAAAACGAAGTTATAAAGCAAGGCTTCAATAAAATCAGTGAAGTGTATTTAGGTGAGTATTTATCAGGTAGAATCAATTTATACGGATATGAAAAATAAAACCCAAAATTAATGCCCTTGTTATCAGCATCCAACTGATATTGGTGATTTTTTGTAGAGGGGTAAGTATCAGGAGGCTGCCATTTCTGGTGTACCTCTATCTCAGGTCTTTAGCATCAACATCCGCTTCTGACGTATAGCGGACGTTTTCAAAGCTATAGGCTATTGGTAGCATCATCAGTTCTGGCCATTTTTTTCATGTTACTAACCGTGCGAACAGGGCGCCAGGTGAAACGGTTTGCTGACAGAGCGCCATTTGCAATTATCTTTCCCGCTTATCAGAGAACTTCATTTTGGTGAGATCGCCGCGTCTTTGTATGGTGACTATCGCCATCAGCATGGGGTTTTGAACACAAAGGGCCATGTTGTTGTGCCTCCCTGAACATGACGAGCGCGGCGTATTCAGCGATATCCATGCCGAGCGGCATGCCCTTTGTGATGGCCGACAGTTGGTTATAATCCCCGATATTATCGCCGATTTTCGCAGGTTACCTTTTGAAGCCTCATCGTTTTCTGTGGTGGTTTTTGATCCCCCACATCTTGAACGTGTCGGACCAAACGGATGGCACGGTAAAAAAATATGGAAAGCTGGATTGGGACAACTGGGGAGATGATCTACGCGCTGGCGTTAGAGAGGCATTTTGAGTACTGAATCCTCATGGTGTTTTAATTTTTGGCCTGGTTTTAAATAAATGTTGAAGTTGATAGTTTTTGGTGATATACCATAATAATAGTATATTTAAAGATTTAGAGGCCATATTATGGCAAATGTTAAATCTTTGATTTGAGATAGTTAAAAACCATCAGTATCTCAACAAGAGCCGTTGCTTTGATATTTAAAAGAAATGCTCGTATTAGGTTCAAAAATAGATCAAGTAGTTCAATGCAATATATTCCGTGCTTTTGCAAGAGCAATGGATTTTAAAGCTCGAGAACCTGTATGCGTTTAATGTATACATTGTCTTGAAATTAATTGTAAAAGTAGTATGCATTAATGAAATTAGATTTTTTTATATTGCAAATTAAAATAAAAATTATCACATACCGAGGAGTTAAAGTATATGAAGCCAAAAGAAGTACTTTGCCAATGGGTTGACGCATTTAATAATGCAGATATAGAAACCATCTCAGAATTATATGATGATAATGCAATAAACCATCAGGTTGCCAATGAGTCAGTTGTTGGGAAAGAGGCTATAAAGAAAATGTTTGAACAAGATTTTTCTTACGCACAAATGGTTTGTATCGTTGAAAACATTTTCGAAGATGGGCAATGGGCAATTTTAGAGTGGCGTGACCCATTCGGTTTGAGAGGTTGCGGTTTTTTTCAAATAGTAAATAATAAAATTTTATTTCAAAGAGGCTACTGGGATAAGCTATCTTTCTTGAAATTGCGCAATTTACCTATGGAATAAAATAAATATTTACCCTATGTGAATAGTTTGCAAATTTCTTAAAATTTTCGTTAAGGGAAGTGTAATAACTTCCCTTTATAAATTGTTATAATATCAACTCTGTATTAAAACATAGCCTAATTTTAAGTGGAACGAGATTGCTGGCTGGGTTATGGCATTGATTATCGCGAGCTGCGCGCCTGCGACTATGGTGCCCCAACGATAACTGACCAAATTCCGAACCGGAGCTACCGGGCAGCAAGTAACGGATCCGTTGCCGACGGTAACCGTAGGGACATCAAAACGCCCGGCGGGAATGGTCATGCGTGGGGGATTGTCGAGGCAGATTTTTCTTCCCCAAAATCAATCTTTATCCTTAAGACACCCTTTTACACTGTGCAATTATTGATGAAATAGCTTCATACATATCCTTGTTATGGCGGGCATAATAAAAACTTACGGTGCTTTGCTTTCCGCTAAAATCTGCTATATCGACCCATGCTACGGTGTTTCCTCCTGCGTCCAGAATGTTATATCTATAGGAACCGTCTGGCAGCGAGTCATCCTGTTGCATCAATAAGTCGTTGTTCACCGCTGCGGATTGTAAGCATGACGCGACTTCATTTTTATAACCATTAAAATAACTCGTGCGTAATTCTGGATGTATCCCGATAAGGCCGGGGTCCACACAGCCGGTCAGGGTTATAAATATAAATGCTAATAATGATATCTTCATTGGGAATAAACTCCTGATATGAGGCTTTAGGGTAAGCCGCAAAAAATAACTATGCAAATGTTTACCTTTAGTATCTTGATATTATCAATTGTTGTAATTGTGTTATTTAAAAAGGCAAATTTAAATAACACCCGTGGTTGTCAATTTTTATATTTGTTATGTTTATCATCCATTGAATAAAAATATATGGGGCAGGTCACAATCAATGATGATTTTTACTTAGTCAGATACTGATTTCCATGCTTATAATTTAACTGGTGAGTTCCGTAATTCAATGGCTAATACATTTTGTTACAAAAGCAGGCAGTCATCTCATGCTTTATAATAAAATATCAAACGTCCCTCTTTTCTTATTTAAATGTTCTGTGTGATGTGCGCCCACATCAAAATGTGAGTTTTTATAAGATTTAAGCTAAAGGGATGAAATAAGCGATAAATGTATTGTAAATAGCAAGAGTGTGACTTAACCTTGCTGTGTTGTCATGTTAGTACCTGTTCTTAAGTTTTTAGCGTGAGGGATTATAATGTTCTCCAGGAAAATTAAAATTTTTACTCTGTTTCTATCTTTAATGGCCGCCGGACAGGCGATTTCCGCCGTTAAGTCCCCAGACGTCACTGTCTATGCGCAGAAAGAGGGGGCCGGAAGTGTATGGAACAGCGTGACGGGGAAAGCTGAGCATTTGCTATCATATCAGGTTACGGTTAACAACAACTCCAGTGAACCTTTGGTTCCTGGTAAAGATAATAAAATGTGTTTTTACCTCGATGATAATATGGGGAAAACCTTAATGGGGCATGGGATACAGTTAGAACTTTTATCCCCATATAAGCCAGGAGAGTCCCGCACTGGCGTCATTTACTTTTCCAGTACTGAACCCGATATGCTGTCATTACCTTATGTCAAACTTGGTTTAGGTTCCCAGTGTAAATAACTCTTTTTTAGGATTATTAATGTCGGATAAACAGGTCAGGGGATTTACCTTTAGCGGCCTGTTTTTCTTTAATATAAATAATTAAAGCAAAACAGATTGCTCTCCCTTTTTTATCCTTTCTTTTCCTCGTCAGCAAAGTATAAGCATGCGGCGGGCTTCCGGGTTAACCGACTGGATTAAGCAGATAGTGGACCAGGGCTGCCGGTGATTCGTTGAGCAGGGCGGTTTAACGCGAGAAAACGGCCAGCGCTTGCGCGAGGCGGTGCTGTCTCGCGGCAACAGGACTGATCTGATTTAGCTGAGCGTTATCGCCAGCGACGCGGGCAGGATCCGGATATTGAGTGGTGCCGGAAAACCGCGGGCTGAGGTTCGTCAAGCGCTTTGTCGATTCATCGAGAACCGGGTGCCAGAGCCCGGTTTTTGTTTGTTTTCTTCTCCAGCGTCATCCCTTAAACGCATCAATATTGGCCTGGAGATTCTGTTGGGAGGGCTAAAATGCATGCGCATTCGATTTAACCTTAGCAATAAACTTCTCTGTAAGGGACAGCCCTTCGATGATTTCCTTATCTACTACAGCAATTCCATACTGGATGATTAACTCAAGTAGCCCTTCATAGCTCTGTATGAGCTCCTGAAGGCTGTTGAGCGTTTTGCGATCGGAAACTGAGGGGCTCCGGGAATTCGCAGTCGTTTGATTAACAATCCACTCGAGGTTGGCTTTAATTATTTCTATATCATTGTAACTATACATATTTCATGGGCTTAAATCCTCATTTCAAGATTTTTTTGAGAAAACGTGTTTCTGCCTTCATAGAATGAAGCTGTTGAATAACATTCAAAAACGCTATTACTGAAGGTGTCGATGACCTGGTCAGACTGGGGGTGAGCTGCAGAAGCGGTTCCTGTTGAATAGCGCTGCTACTGGCATATCCCGTGAAGAACGGCGCGACGCGCATTATCTTAATTATGCAACGGTTCGCCGATATATCAAGAAATGCACGGTACAAACTGCGGAAAAGTCATTTTCCCTGCGGAATCAGGTTGCTCACCTGCGAACCGTATGCAAGAGCTGCAGGTGAGCAATTTGCTATGAAAGCAGAACCATAGCGACAAAATTTTATCCTCGCACTGCTGGCAAAACCAACAAACAGTTTATCGCCGGGAACACTTTAGGACTTACCTTACTCATTACATCAATATGTTACGTCAGTGAAGAAAATTGATAGACGGAACCTATATTGATATGTCGCCGGGTTAAATCTACTGTATGTATAAACAGTATTTATGTGAGCGGATACTTACAATGATTTTTTACACCCCAGCAGAGCTGCGAGAAGTCCTTTCACTTCCGCTATACAGTTGTCTCGTTCAATGTGGTTTTCCGAGCCCCGCTCAGGATTATGTTGAACAACGAATCGACCTGAACGAACTGTTAGTCAATCACCCCTCAGCGACGTATTTTGTCAAAGCTGCGGGCGATAGCATGAAGGATGCGGGCATTGGTGAGGGGGATCTTCTGGTCGTGGATAGCTCAAGAACTGCAGTCCATGGCGATATCGTGATTGCCGCGGTGGACGGGGAGTTCACCGTTAAGAAGCTGCAGCTTCATCCACGGGTTCAGCTCAATCCGATGAATATCGCTTATACCCCCATCGTCGTGGGTAGCGAGGACACGCTGGATGTATTCGGTGTGGTGACGTATATCATCAAAGCGGCTGGCTGAGATGTTCGCCCTGTGTGACGTGAACTCATTTTATGCCAGCTGTGAGACGGTGTTCAGACCCGATTTAAAAGCGCGGCCGGTGGTTGTTCTTTCCAATAACGATGGCTGTGTGATTGCGCGCAGCGCAGAAGCTAAAGCCGCCGGGATAACGATGGGAGAACCGTTTTTCAAACAAAAGGATCTTTTCAGACGGGCTGGCGTAGTTTGCTTCAGCAGCAATTACGAGCTTTACGCGGATATGTCCAACCGCGTGATGACAACGCTTGAGGAGATGTTGCCGCGGGTAGAGATTTACAGCATTGATGAGGCTTTTTGCGATCTAACGGGGGTGCGAAACTGCCGTGACCTGACGGAGTTTGGTAAAGAGATCCGCGCTACGGTTCTTAAGCGTACGCATCTGACCGTTGGCGTTGGCATTGCCCAAACGAAAACCCTGGCTAAGCTCGCCAATCATGCGGCTAAAAAATGGCAAAGGCAGACGGGCGGCGTGGTTGATTTGTCGAACGTTGAGCGTCAGCGCCGGCTGTTGGCCCTGGTTCCCGTGGAGGATGTCTGGGGCGTTGGCAGACGCATCAGTAAGAAACTGAATACGATGGGCATCAAAACGGCTCTGGATCTCTCAGAGCAGAGCGCATGGGTTATCCGAAAACACTTTAATGTCGTACTGGAGCGAACGGTAAGAGAACTTCGCGGCGAGCCCTGCCTTGAGCTGGAAGAATTCCCGCCGGCAAAGCAGGAGATCGTCTGCAGCCGATCTTTCGGCGAACGCGTCACCGAGTATGAGCAGGTGCGTCAGGCGATCTGCAGCTATGCCGCCCGCGCGGCTGAAAAGCTGCGCGGTGAGCATCAGTACTGCCGCTTTATTTCGACGTTCGTGAAGACTTCCCCCTTTGCACTGAATGAGCCTTACTATGGCAACAGCGCCCAGGTGATGCTTCTCATCCCCACGCAGGATTCCCGCGACATTATCCATGCGGCGGTAAAGTGCCTGGATAAAATCTGGCGCGATGGCCACCGCTATCAGAAAGCTGGCGTCATGCTCGGCGACTTTTTTAGCCAGGGCGTCGCGCAGTTAAACCTGTTTGATGACAACGCCCCGCGGCATAACAGCGGCAAGCTTATGGAAGTGCTCGATCATCTCAACTCGCAAGAGGGAAGAGGCACCCTTTATTTTGCCGGGCAGGGTATTCAGACCGCATGGCAAATGAAAAGAGAGATGCTTTCGCCGCGTTACACCACGAGATACAGCGATTTGCTTCAGGTCAGGTGATAGGGAGAACGCCGCAACTCTATACCATTCCTTTCTTAGCAAGTTGCCTGGTTGAGCTCGCAGCTCGGATAACACGCCAATATCAGCGCAGGGTTCAGGTTGATTCCTGCCCCAGGGTTCCGCGAAAATTGCAGTAATAACCAATAGAGGCGGTGAGACAAAGCATATAACCGAATGATTCGCTGCCTTCCTCAACGACATTTTTTACAACCCGAACGTAACCGTCATCGAGTATGGCCTGCCATAAACCTTGCATACCGAAGAGTCGGGAGAAGACCAGAATAGCCAGCAGCCCGCTGATTAACATGCCGTACCCGGGCGTACGGGTATATTGTGTAAGCTGTTCCATGGTCTGACGATAATGAATAAGTGGATTAATTAAGGCTGCCAGAGCGGCAATCAGCGCAAACCACACCCAACTCCCGTGAGAAATAAGATCAAAAAGGGCGTCCAGCTCACGAATTAGCATGGCAAGGAAAAAGCCGCCAATAAGAATATTGCAGTAGCGCATGGATTTATACTGCTTCGCCAGCAGAAAATGAATAACAACAATGGTAGCTAACACCAACTCCTGAACAATTTCAGTGAGTGATAATTCCGAAATATTATAATCCCAATAATGTATATCGACCCACAGGCAAAGTACCACAAATGCGCAGGTACAAGCCGCGCCAAGGAAGAAGAAAAAGCTTTTAAGTACAGTCATTAACATCACCAATTTTGATTATGGCGAATATGATAGGTGACGTTAATGTAAATTCTGTTCACTTTGTGCTGTATAATAACCTTTCTTTAACACATAATGCGGATTAGCTTATTCTGGGTGATATATTTTACGAACATGGAACGATCGCGCCTGTAAGAGGTATATGCAGATTGTGCTTAGCTGAGCGCTTGTATCAATTCCGGTCCCTGGTTTTTCACATTACCTACCGCTCGCGATACCGGGTGCCAGGCGAAATGGTCTGCGGAAACCGCCCCGTCGGCAATAATCTCTTCCGCTTCTTTCCCACCGACATCCTGGCGCATCCATTTCCTGGCAGCTTCAGGCTCCAGCACTAACGGGCGGCGGTCGTGAATATCGACAAGGCCTCGATCGGCGGCGGACGTGACGATAAGAAACCCTTCCGCTTCATCGCCGCGTTCGAAAGGTACGCTGCCGATCGCCGCCATGAATAGAGGTTTACCGTCTTTACGATGGATGAAGTAGGGTTGTTTTTTATCGCCTTCACGCTTCCACTCGAACCAACCGTCGGCAAAGCAAATCGCCCGGCCATGCTGCCATAGCGGTTTAAACATTCTGCTGGTGGCCGCGGTTTCGGCACGAGCGTTAATAAGCGCGGGTTTGTCCCACCACCCGGGGGCATAGCCCCAGTGTACCGGATCGAGGTGCAGCCGTTCGTTACGTTCGCTGAGCAACAGAACTTTGGTACCGGGCGCCACGTTATAGCGTCCTATAGGCTGCGGATCATAAGCAATGTCGCGCTCGGCTTCTTCAGCCAGATAGGTCAGATATTCTTCCCTGGTTTGTGATTGAGCAAAACGTCCGCACATAGCCACCTCTAATCGGATATCAGATTTTAAGTATAGGTCAGTATGCTTCTCCTCTATTTTCAACGGCGCCGTGGCCGCAAACGCGGCGGATCTGGCCCTCTCGACGTTCGTTGAGCAGGGCCCGATTTATGGCGCAAATATCCGCTACTCAATCCCTTTAAAAAATTAAAACCTGAGAAAGTTCTGAATAAATTAGTGTCTATCTTTCAGTACCCTGCGCGCTTTTATCTGATTGCAGTGATAAATGTTGTGAGCGTAGCCGATAGCCCAAAAAGCGATGGCAAAATCCATTTAACGTCCACGCCAGAGATAATGTTTATCCTATTATTTAACTAACTGATTAAAATCAATATATCTGGATTATTTATTACGTTAGGATGACCTTACAACTAACGGGGATAAATAATGAAAAAACTACTCTTAATTGCTGTTGTTATTGGGTCTTTAACAGGATGTGCCAGCGTTCCACCTCTGAATTTTTCTACACCTGGCGTTGGCGTTAGCCAGAAGAAAATTGATGCACAGCTAAAATCACTCACGGTTTCGCTTGCGCGTCCCGATGAGCAGAAAGGCGATATCGTCGCGGGGATGGAAACCATTACCCCCATTTGGCGAGACTCGTTACAAGAGGCGCTCGATAGAATGGCGATCTTTAAAGATAACTCTGCTAATACGGTGAGCCTTAACGTGAAAGTCTTAGCGATTGACGTTCCGAGCTTTGGCATGGCCATGACAACGAAAGCCGTTGCGCGTTATGAGGTAATTAACCGCTCTAATGGCGATATTATTTATACGCAAGATATCGAATCTACTGGAACTGTGCCTGCATCCTATGCCTTCGTGGGCGTTGTTCGCGCCCGTGAATCAATAAACCGCGCGGTACAAAACAATATTACGCAGTTCTTACAAGCGTTAGAAAGCATTGAACTCTCCCGCCCGATGTTCCCTTCGAAGGTAGATAAATGAGACGGGTCGCTTTAATCACGATGCTCACGTTGTTAGGGGGGTGTGCGCAGGATATTTCCCCGAATAGCTATTCCGTGGGTTCGGTAGGCATGGTGAATCGCTCTATTGCCGGCACTATCATTAGCGCGCGACCGGTCGATATTCGTGGCACATCCGCTTTGGGCGGTGCTGCGGGTACGGCCGCGGGAGCGGCTGCAGGGTCTGCAATTGGAGGAGGCACTCGCGCGAATATTGTCGGCGCTATTGGCGGGGCGGTTGTCGGGGGGCTAACCGGCGCAGCGCTTGAAGCTTCTGCGACAAAACAGACGGGGATGGAATATGTTATCGAAACGGAAAACGGTAATCTGATGACCGTTGTACAAGGTAATACCCCCTTGTTTGTCGAAGGTAATAAGATACTCGTACTATACGGCAGTCCTTCACGTATCATTGCCGATCCTCGGCATTGATACAGCAATGAACGCCGGGCGTAGAGCCTGATAGCTGCCAGTTAAGCGTATTGAAGGTAGCCGCAACCTGCGCGTTGCGGCTGTTTTTTGCGGCTTACAGAAGAGCCAAACCTGCGCCACTGTCCCGGTACCCGGCTGCACAACACCAGTTCGGGAAACGTCAGGCTGCATGGGCAGGCGGGCGGCAGAAAGTGAGCTCTGCCCCGGCTTTCTTCACCGAAGGATCTTACACCTTAAGCAGTTTCACCGTGGCGTCGATGTCTATCTCATCTTCCGTGAAGATGAGCGTGGTGCCCTGGAAGGTGGTGATGGCCAGCTTTTTGACCGAGCGCATTTCCCCGGGCTTAGCGGCTGATTTTGGCCTGATATTTCCCATCAGCAGGCCCACGGAGAGGACCGCGTTCTCTTTATCAATGCGGGTGTCGGCAGGCTCCTCCTCGTTATAAACCAGGTAAGATTTTATCGACGTGAGCTTAATCCGCTCGCCTGCGATATAGATATATTTGCTTTCCGGGAGGACCTTCACGGCGTACGCTGACAAACCCTTGTTATTGGTTGTGGGTTCGAAAGTGACCGCCGCATCCTTTTTAATCAGCTCAGGGTTGGCAACCTTAATCACATGAAAGTAGCGATTATCGCCGTTTTCATCTTTGATAAATCCAAAACCTTTATCTTTAAACCACGTTGTGATCGTTCCGTTCATCGCCATTACCGCCTGGTTAATCGTTTATCTACTCAATTTTTTGCCGCGCGCAGTGTAAAGCACATTGCCCGCGCAGACTACGTCTAAATCTTTTGCCTGAGCGGGCTAACGCGATTTACCACATCAAATCATCAGGTACTTTAAAATCAGCATACGGATCGTCTTCATCCTGCTCTTCCGCGCTGAGCGCGCTGTTTAAGACAATGCTGCTGGCGTCGCGCTGGGCGATCTTATCGGCTACGCTTGCCGGGATAATCGCGTATTTGCTCTCGCCGTCGCTATCACCCGCCAGGCGCGCAATGGCGAGGCGACCGCTTATCAGCTGTGCCTGGGTCAGTTTATCCACGGTGATTTTTTTAATGAAATTGTTATCCGTGAAATTAAAATCAATATTGCCTTTAGAAATATCGATTTTATTCATCTCGATGAGCTGTTTGACCTGCGCTTTATATTCTTTCGATAACGCTGCCTGCTTTTGCTGCTCGCTAAGCTGTTTATCCCGCTCCAGCTGCGCTTTCTTATTCTCTTCCACCGCCTCTCTGGCCTCGCGCGCCTGAACGCGTGACTTTTTCGCCGTTCTTTGAACCTTGGCCATCTTTTTGCTGGTCACTAAGCCGGCTTTTAGCATCTGCTCTTGTAAGGTGAGTTTTGTCATCTCGTTTCTGAATCCGCTGAATAATTTGTGGGATTATACCTGTAATTTTAGCGGATGTGTCAGCGTGCAGGGTCGGGCCTGGGGATAGAAGCAGAAACGGCAGCAAAAAAGGGCGTCGACGCAAAAAGTGTGAAATGAATAAAAAATCACACAATGGCGATTTTATTTGCTATAAATTCATTTTTATTGATTTTATATGGAGTCTAGCGATGATTGTCAGAACCTGGCATGGCTGTGTTCCCGTTGAGTTTGGCGATGCGTTTGCGGGGCATTTGCAGGCAACCGGAGTGCAGCATTCGCGGAGCATTGCCGGCAACGCGGGCGCCTTCGTCAGGCGGGAAACTCAGGGGGAGTGGGAACACTTCTTTCTGGCGACCTACTGGAACGATCTGGATGCTATCATCGCTTTTGCCGGTAAAGAGTACCATGTCGCCGTCACCTATGCCGATGATGAGCAATTCCAGCTGCTGTCCGATCCGTACGTTTTCCAGTTTGAGGTGGCTGCGGTGGTGGGAATTTAAGGGCGCTTTAAGGATTTCTTGCAGCAATACCCCACGTTCAGGCTCTCAACGCTTCTGATGGCTGACAAACCGCATAGGGGAGAAATAGCCCGGTAGCGGCAAGCGCTTTACCGGGCCGGTGAAGAGTGCGTAACCTGATAACACTCCGGTGTTTCTCAGCCATTGGCGGGCTGGAATAGGGGAAAGGTGTAAAACCGGCTTGCCATCAGTTTTCAGGCCCGCAGGCTGGAGAATTACTTCCGTCCTGCCAACAGACCAATGACCAGGCCGATAGCGCCGGCGGCCAGCAGTCCGGTTAACGGATTTTCCCTGACGCGCTCGGACACCTCTGAAACGGCATCCGAAGCCTGAGCGGCGTATTTACGGGCCGCGCCTTTTAGCTGATGTTTCGGCGAATCTACCGCATCACCAAACTGCTGCTGGGCTTCCCCGGCAAATTCATTGACTTTATTGCCCACTTTATCGGCCAGATTCTGCGCGTCGTTTTCATACTCTTGTGATGACATGAGACTCTCCTTTCGTTTGACTTATTTAAGTCTAGTGGCTAACAGGCGAAGTACCAATGTTCGGGCCGCGGCGAGCGTCACTCCAGGAATTTTCCATAGCGTGAGCGCTTACACGCTACCATGTTTTTGCAGTACGCCTTTATCGTCGAAGGTAAACAAAATTGACTGCCCTAATCCGTTCTGGCAAACGACGCCATCGGCATGAGTTTTATCGGTGATCCCCTGACAGGCCATATTGCTGACATAAGGACGAATCTGGCATTTGAGGGTTTTACCATCCTCAATAATCAGCTGCTTCGATTTGCTAATCGCTTCTGGCGCGGGAGTCGGGCAGGTACCTTCGCCCCAGTTAACGCCGTGATGTTTATCGAACGCCGAGCAGCCCTGTAATAGCCCCGCGCCAGCCAGAAGAAGTATCAGAGGGAGTTTTGTCATTGTATAATCCTGATGGTTATTTTCGTTTTCAGTATAGAGCGGTGCTCCTGTAAAAAACTTCGCCAGAATTGGTGGTATTCCTGTTATTTCAATTGATTGAGATAATTCTTAGATATAAGATCCCTCGGGCGCTGGGGCTGGAAACGTCGCAATTCATAAATAAGAACTATTGATGTTCACAATTCCTCTTTTTTCCTTCATCATTTGTCAGCTTTTACTACTAATAATCAGCGCTTAGCTCAGCATGAGAAATACATTTTTTACTCAAGGCCGGTATGAACTATAAGAAAGTACTGAAGAATACGTTACTGCTTGCTCCCGTGGCGCTCCTGAGTCTGCAAATGCCCGCCTGGGGCGCAGATGTGACGAAAACGGCGACCTGCCAGAAGGCGCCGCCTGCGGTGGACAAAGAAGGCGTGCCGTTACCGCCCGTTGTTGGTAAAGAGGGCGCGCGTCCGGCTTCCCCGAAAGGCTCGTCCGGCCAGGGCGGCGCAGCGGCCAACTGTCAGCCAGCGGCCATCGAAAATTAATCATTGACCTCAACCCGGGAGAGACATGGTGCACCCGTTAATTAAGGTGATGCTGGTTGGAGGGAAAGGCGACGGCCTGATGGTCAGCGTTGCCGATAACGCGACGGAGATTTCCGTGACGCCTGCGCAGTATGGCGCGAAATCCGGTCAGCCGCTGAGCTACAGAATCGTATCGCAGACCATTGATGATGAACGCTATTTTTTCGGCGTTTTCAACGAGAGCCATGAGGATACGGAAAAACTCAAAAGAGTCGCGCTAACTCGCGGCATGAAAAAACTCTTCGGCTAAGCCGGTTCCGGGCGATCGCTTGTCGTCCGGTCTCCTCATATTTCGTTTTCCTTTTGCCTCCGATACAGTAGAGCAAAACGCTTCTATCAGTTTCGGGAATTTATGATTAACCATATCCGGATAAAAAATTTCAGATCGGTCAGGGATATTGAGCTGGAACTCGGTGCGCTGAATATCGTCTTTGGCCCCAACGGCTGCGGCAAATCCAACATTTATAAAGCCATCCATCTGTTAACCGCCTGCGCCGATGGGAAGTTCTCCGGTTATATCAGCGATGAAGGCGGCCTGGAGAACATTATGTGGTCCGGGCCGAACGCGCCGAACGATCGCTTTCCGCGGCGGCTGCAGATTGCCTGCCTGACCGATGAGTTTGACTACCAGCTGCAGGTAGGTTTCCCGGAAAAACTGCCGTATCCGACTCAGTTCCAGCTGGATCCCATCGTTAAAGAGGAGTCTATCTGGCTGGCAGGATTTTCCCGACGCCCTTCATCGCGCGTGCTGGAACGCAAAAACCAGGCGGCGTTCCTGGTTGACGTCAATGGTGAAAAAAGCACTTTTACCGACGCGATTTATGAGAATGAATCGATTTTTGGCCAACTGGGCGAGCCGCACCGCTTTCCTGAAGTCTCCAGGGTCAGGGAAACCATGCGCCACTGGCGCTTTTATCACGAATTCAATATAGGCAGACTCTCGCCGTTGCGTCATCCGACGGTAGGTTACCGCTCGCCGGTGCTGGACAGCGATGGGCACAACCTTGCCGCCGCTTTTCAGACCATCGTGGAAATCGGCGCCGAAGAGCTGCTGCATGAGATCCTCGGCGAAGCGTTCCCGGAGTGTACATTTTACTGTGAAAATGAGAATTCGCGTTTCTCGATAAAGATGCGCCGCAATGGCGTCTGGCGACCTTTACTGGCGGCGGAAATGTCCGATGGCACGCTGCGTTTCCTGTGCCTGGCGGTGGCGCTGCTGAGCCCGCGTCCGCCGGCATTTCTGGCTATTAACGAGCCGGAAAACAGACTGCATCGTCAAATGTTCCCCGCGCTGGCCCGGCTGATTGTCGAAGCTTCCCGCTATAGCCAAATCTGGCTAACCAGCCACTCCGCGGAGCTGGCTGAGCTGGTTTCATCCATGGCGGAAGCCCGGATTTACGGGCTGGAAAATAGCGATGGGGAAACGCGGATCGCCAGCTAGCGGCAACTGACTTATTCGGTGTAGTAACGGTGTATTGCCGAAGCGCCGCCGGAGGGTTTCCGGCGGCCTGATGTTATGCCGCGGCCGGGAGCAGGGTTTTGCTGCCTTTCAGGGTGAACAGCGAGATGAGGGTAAAGCTCAGGGTAATACAGCCCAGGATCAGATAGGCCTGATGGAAGCCGACGGTATCATACATCCGTCCTACCCACGCCGAGAGCACAACGCCTGACAGCTGTTTTGATAAATTGAAACCGATCAGGAACAGGGTCGCCGAGAGCTTCGGGTTAAATGCCGAAGAGATATATTTAAAGGTGCCGACCAGCAGGAACGGGATCTCAAACATATGCAGCATTTTTAAAATGATCACTTCCACCGCCGAGTTAGCGAAAGACGATCCTAAAATGCGTACTGACATAATCATCCCGGCAATTAGCAGGGCGTTTTTAGCGCCAATCCGGTTAATAATCGCCGGGGCGCAGAACATGATTAGCGCGTTAAGTAATTCCCCACCGGTGGTGACGAAGCCGAATACTTCAGTGCCGCGCTGGGGGCTGGAGAAAAAGCCCTTAAAGAAGTTGGCGAACTGCTGGTCAAAAACGTCATAGACGCTGGCGACGCCAACGACATAAATAATAAAGCCCCAGAAGCGCGGCATCCGCAAAAGCTCTGCGGCGGTGCGAATGGAGAAAGCCTGACGGTTGGCGCCCAGGGCATCGATAACCTCGGCGCTGTTGCTGCTCTCCGGCTTTGATACCCACAGCAGTACGCCGAGGATCAGAGCGAAACCGGAGGCGATCCAGAACGTAATGTTCGGGTCGATACTAAATAAAATGCCGGTGATTGACGCGCACAGCGCCCAGCCGACGCAGCCGGAGACGCGGACTTTACCGTATTCAAAACGGTTGGCGCGGCTGACGCGTTCAATATAGGCTTCTACCGCCCCGGAGCCGCTGGAAAAGACGATCCCCAGATAAATCCCGCCCACCAGCGCGCCTGCGATGATATTCATCTGCAGCAGCGGCGAAAAGACGAAAATAAAAAAGGGGGCAAACAGGATTAACAAAATCGTAATCGTCCACAGCAGATGCTTGCGCAGACCGAGCTTATCCGAAATCAGGCCAAAAACCGGCTGGAAGATTATCGCGAATAGCGAAATAGAGGAGAAGACGATCCCCGTCTCGGTTTTGGTTAAATGGTTAACTTCCGCCAGCCACACCGGGAAAAAGGGAAAATAGGCTGACATGATGAAATAGTAGAAGAAAAAGAACAGCATGAAATATATAAAATTATGCCGTTCTCGTGGCGCCAGTTCAGAGAGTTTCATTGTGAATATTCCATATTATTATGCCTGTAAGGTTGGGGGCTTGCGCCCCCGATTATTATTGGAAGTGAATCGTTAACTGATATTGCCATTGTGTCTCAAGCAGCAGCCATTGCTGTAGTACGCTGGGCGTCCAGGAGTCATCGCCGCCGATGCCCATGTGCTGAGCGTCGAGGGTGATCCAGACGCCGTTTTCCGGCTTCATCCAGTGCCAGTGATCGGTCTCCATTAACTGCGTGGTGCCATAGGGCTGTACCGAGAAGTGGAAGTTGCCTCCCACGTGCCAGCGCCCCCAGTCCAGCGTTTTGCTGTCGCAGCGCAGGCCGTTTTCCGTCGGGAAAATGTACGGCGTGGTCATCTCCTCCAGCGGCAGCTGCCAGCGGGAGAAGCAGGCGCTGGTGCGGCGGTCCGGATAGTTCTCATGCGGACCGTAGCCGAGCCAGGATACCGGTTGGTGCTGGTCCGGAACCTGGAAATTCAGCCCGATGCGCGGCAGCGGCGGCAGGGTGCCGGCACGTTCGCCATCGACCGCCAGATGCAGCTTGCCTTCGCTATCAAATGTCATCCGCCAGTGGCTGACAATCACCGCTTCGTCGCCGCGCAGATAGTGCCAGCGGCTATCGATAACCACTTCATGGGCCAGGCGCTGAGCGTCGCACTGGACGCAGCGGGCGCTGAGCTTGTAAAGTCCGGCGCTTTTCCAGCGCTCTACCCAGGCGTTAGGGTCAATACGCTCCACTTCGCTGACGCCAATGTCGTTATCCAGCGGTGCGCGCACAAACTGGTCGCGCAGCGGGGTCAGCAGCTGTTCCACGCCGTCCACCTGCCAGTGGGTTAACAGACCGCTTTGCCGATCGATGGTCCATTGCTGCGAGCCGCTGCGGACAATCCAGGCCGCGTCGCTGCTCTCCAGCGCTGGCGCGATACCGGCAGACCGAGGGCCGCGTAGCGCCAGCGGCGCGGCGAGCGGGAACTGCTGCCACGCAACGCGATGCCCGGCGTCGGACCAGACGGTGGCCTGGGGCTGGACCACCTCCAGCGTCAACCACACCTCTTCCGCGCCGGCGGGCAGCGTCAGCGCATCGCACAACGTCAGCTCACTCTGGCCCTCCGGGCAAAGCGCCAGCTTCACGCTACCCTCAGCAAAAGTTTCACCCGCGGCCTGAACCTGCCAGCGCAGCTCTTCGTTATCGGTGGCGCGGAACAGATATTCGCTGCTGAGGCGGATACGCAGCGGGGATTGCGCGAGCAGCGCAAACTGGAAGTACTGCTGCGCATGTTTGGCCTCGATTAAGGAAGGATGCGCGCGGCGGTCGGGGAACACCAGACCGTTCATGCAGAACTGGCGATCGTTCGGTTTGTCGCCAAAATCACCGCCGTAGGCCCAGCCAACGCTGCCGTCGTCGAAGGTTTTACTGATGGCCTGATCCGCCCAGTCCCAGATAAACCCGCCCTGCAGGCGAGGATAGTCGCGAAATGCCTGCCAGTAATCAGCAAAGTTGCCGAGGCTGTTACCCATCGCATGGGCGTATTCGCAGAGGATCAGCGGGCGTTGTTCTCCAGGCAGACTGATCCACTTTTTGATTCCCCATTTCGGCACCGTCGGAATCGGCTGGTCGCGGTCAACGCGGGCGTACATCGGACAGATAATATCAGTGGTGGTGCTGTCGGCGCCGCCGCCTTCGTACTGTACCGGGCGAGAGGGATCGTTGCGCTTCAGCCAGTGATACATCGCTTCATGGTTGCCGCCGCCGCCGGACTCATTCCCCAGTGACCAGATAATAATGGACGGATGGTTGCGGTTGCTTTGCAGCATTCGACTGACGCGGGCGCTGAAGGCCGGTAGCCAGGCCGGATCGTCGGATATTCGATTCATCGGCACCATGCCGTGGGTTTCTATATTGGCCTCATCTACGACGTACAGGCCGTAGCGGTTGCACAGCTCGTACCAGCGTGGGGTGTTTGGATAATGCGAGCAGCGTACGGCGTTAAAGTTGTTCTGCTTCATCAACAGAATATCCTGCACCATATTCTCTTCGGTAACGACCTGGCCGCGCTGGTGGTGATGCTCGTGACGGTTGACGCCGCGGATCAGCAGCGGTTTGCCGTTCAACAGCAGCAGGCCGTTTTTGATTTCAACGCGGCGGAAACCGATATCCCAGGCTTCGGCCTCGATCGGTTCATCAGCGCGCCATAGCGACACGACCGCCCGATAGCAGTCTGGCGTTTCCGCGCTCCATAGCGCCGGGCGTTCTACCGGCAGACGAATGGCCGCGCGCTCCGCATAGTTTCCGCGCTCATCGATAATCGGCGAACCGGGCGACTGCTGGTGGCTGGCGACCAGGCGATCGTCATCCCACAGTTCGACTTTCACCGTCAGCTCCTCCAGCAGCGCGACCGGTGCGGCGACGCTTAAGTTCACCAGCAGTTCGGCATCGCGGTAGAGGGCATCCAGCTGCGGCGTAAGCTGGACGTCGCAGAGGTGCAGCGTCGGTTTATTCAGCAGCCAGACCGAACGGAAGATACCGCTCATGCGCCACATATCCTGATCCTCAAGCCAGGTTCCCGCGCTCCAGCGCATCACCATCACGCAGATACGGTTATCGCCCGGCTGAAGATAGGGGGAGAGATCGAAGGCCGCTGGCAGGCGACTATCCTGCGAATAACCGACCCATTCGCCGTTGCACCACAGATGAAACGCGGAGTTGACGCCATCGAAGATAATCTGCGTCTGGCCGTCGGCCCGCCAGCTCTCATCAACGCGAAAGGTCAATGAGTAGCAACCGGTCGGGTTCTCTAGCGGAACGCGCGGCGGGGTGGTGTCGATAGGGTAGCGAACGTTGGTATAGATGGGCGCATCGTAGCCCTGCATTTGCCAGTTTGAGGGTACCGGCGTACTGCGGCTGTCCGGCAGATCGTCTTCCAGCCAGCGGGCATCCACGTCAAACGGGCTGCGGGCCCAGGAGAATTGCCACTGGCCGTCAAGCCGACGGCGGAACGCGGAGGGCTGGTTTTTCCGCGCCGCGTCGGTATCGCGCCAGCTGGCGAAAGTCGGGTGGGCCGGTAAACGGTTGAGATGGGTAATGGTCTGGTTCTGCCAGTCCTCGCGGGCGAGAATCTGATGGAACGTGGCTCCTGCGGCGGAAATAGAGTGGTGTTGTTGCATACGCATTCCTGACGGATAAGTGATAAAAATGTCGTTCGCTAGACAATATGATTTTGTTATCAGTTATTTTCGCTATAGCCGCAATATTGGCGAAAATGAAACCCACTGGCGATCACGAAAAGCTGGGAAAACAGCTGATTTTTGTCGTCTTTTAAACATAAAATGTTAGCGGACGACATTGAGGTTTTGATTCAGAAGGAGTGCACTATGCAGCGTCGCCTGGCAACGCTTGACGATGTGGCCCGTGAGGCCGGCGTTTCTCAGCAAACGGTCTCCCGGGTGCTGAATAATCCTGGGGTGGTGTCCGAACGAACCCGCGAAAAAGTGATCCGCGCGATGCAGACGCTGCGCTATGTACCAAACCGCTCCGCGCAGCTGCTGGCGGGTAAGTCCGCGCCGTCGATTGGGCTGATTACCGCCTCGCTGACGCTGCACGCGCCTTCGCAAATCGCCGCGGCGGTGAAAAGCTATGCTGGTTTGCATCAGCTTGAGGTCTCAATTGCGATGCCGGTGCAGGTCGATTACGCGTCTCTGCAGGCGCGACTCAATGAGTTTCGCGCCCAGCATATTCGCGGAGCGATTATCAGCCTGCCGCTGGAAAGTAGTCTTGCGGAGCGTCTGGTGGCGGAGAATCCAGATATAGCCTGCATGTTTCTCGATGTTTCGCCGGAGGCCGACGTTTGCGGCGTGCGTTTCGATCATCGTGATGGATGTGGCGCCTGCGTGCGGCATTTGTGGGACGCCGGACACCGCGAGTTCGGACTGCTTGCCGGGCCGGAAAGCTCGATCTCGGCGCGAATGCGGCTCAGCAGCTGGCGCGAGGCGCTGCACCGCCTGGGCGTCAGTAATGCGGTAACGGTGTTTGGCGACTGGAGTGCCGCCAGCGGCTGGAGTAAAACGTTCGAGCTGCTGCATCAGCATCCGCGCATTAGCGCGATCGTGGTCGCTAACGATCAAATGGCGCTCGGGGTGCTGAGCGCGCTGGCGCAGCTTTATCGTACCGGCAGCCAGGCCATCTCGGTGACCGGTTATGATGACACGGCGGACAGCCTCTACTTCCAGCCGCCGCTGACCACCGTCGCCCAGGATTTCAACGTGCTGGGGAAAAGGGCGGTCGAGCTGCTGATCAAGCTTATGGCTGCCCCACAGCTGAAAATTCGCGAACTGCTGCCCACCCGCCTGATTATCCGCCAGTCCACCTGGCCCGTTACGGGGAACGGGGAGGGGGAAAAAGATGAGCTGATTAGTCAACTTAAGGCGCTGGTGGAAAAGCTATGAGCGCCACCGCCGTTTAGCTTTCATTGAAGTAGCCTGTGGTAGCGTACCGATTAGAGACGTAGACAGAGCTGCTCGTGCTCTGCACGTAAAAATGCAAAATACAATCTATCCATGCAAGCATTCATTCACCGCCAGTCACATGGCGGTTTTTTTTGCCCATTTTTTGCCGACGGAAAACGTTCTGATTTTATTTAATTCTGCTGGCTGGCGGGTTAATCGCCTGCTGCAAGCATAAATGCGCTGGTTTTTCCGCAGGGTGTCAGAAGATTTCCCGAGGCCATAGTTTTTACCACAGCATAATATGCTATTGGCCTGGCGGGCCGGCCTCTCTTTTTTCAGCGTCGTTCAGCTATGCTGAAAGCCAGGGCTGGCGAGTGAAGGGCAATATCATGATGGTATTAAAAGAGAAAGAGCACCTGGAGTCTGTTGACTGGCGCAGGGTTGCGGAGATCATTGCCGATGCGGGACTTAATCAGCGCGATATTGCATTGGTTGAACGGGCGTTTCGTCATAGTACTTTTTGCTGGTTTGGCTATGAAAAGGGTCAGCTGGTCGCCGTTGCCCGCGCGATTAGCGATCTGACCTGGTGCAGCTATCTTGCGGATGTTGCGGTGGCCCCGAACTGCCAGGGGAAGGGATACGGGAAGTTGCTGATGCAGGCGGTCAGCGAGCGGCTGCGGCCGTTTGGCAAAACCTTTATCTATTCGGTGGTGGATAAAGTCGGCTTCTACCGCCGTTTTGGTTTTGAAATGCTGACAACGGGTATGGTCTGCGCCAGCGCCGAGAGTCTACTGCGCATGCGCGAGCAGGGATATATTTGCCAGGACAGCGACACTAGCCAGCTTTAGCCGCTTCATCTTGCTCTTTATATTTTTCATGCCATTGCCGGTGCGGCCTGATAAACATAAAATAAATAGTCTGGATGCATTTTTTATATTTTTGAATCTACCAGGCTTCTCATCGGATATTGTAAGTTTATTTTTTGCTTTGAGAGGTTTTTATTAGCGGTGGGGGCGTGTATTTTTTACATTAAGGATAAGTCTCCAGTTGGATTTGTGGATGGATGCAAAATATTATAAATAAGCTGTGTTTAAAAGTGAAAGTGTGTTACACAGTCTCTTTTCTCCTGGCAAAAATCTGGATGGGATTATGCTGACAACCCTGATTTACAGAAGTCAGATACCTTTAACTCATGAAATTAATCTCTCTTTGCTGGTTGAAAAAGCGAATGTTAATAACATGTCTCATGGCGTTTCAGGCATTCTTCTTTTTAAAGATAATGTTATCCTTCAAGTGCTTGAAGGTGACGAAAGTATTCTGGAGCAGCTCTTCAGCAAGATTAAACACGACAGCCGACACTTTGGTGTCGTCGAGCTGATGCGAGATTACGCCCCGCGCAGGCGCTTCGAAAACGTCGGTATGATGTACTTTGATCTGGATACGCTAGAAGCCGATGCCGTGCTGAAAACCGTTCGCCAGCTAAGCAAGTTGAAGAGCTATCTTCTGACGGAAGAGCGCGTTTATAAATTTATTCATACGTTTATAACGCAAAAAAGAGCTCTCCCGGTTTCCCAGTATTTCCAGCCTGACAAATGGTCAGTTATCCCACAAAGATCGCCCTTTCATACACCTGAACGCTCCCCAGTTGATAATCAATGCTGCCAGTTTGCATTTCAGCCCATTATTGAGCCCCTGGCCGGTCATATCACTTCACTGGAAGCGCTTATTCGTAATAAAGATGGTGGGAGTCCGGCGAGCTTTTTTGCTTCAATCGACCATGATAAACGTTATGAAATTGACCTCAAATCTAAATCGGTGGCTTTCGCGCTGGCAAAAGAAATAGACATCGGCGATCATAAAATATCCATTAATATTCTGCCGATGTCTTTGGTGGTGGTTCCCGATGCCGTGGAATTCCTGCTGCAGGAAATTAAAAAGTATGGGTTGATGCCTGAACAGGTTATCGTGGAAGTGACTGAAGACGAAATGATCTCCGGTTTCAGCCAGTTTAGTAGTGCGATTAAAAAACTGCGCGTCTCCGGAATGGGACTGGCTATTGATGATTTTGGTGCCGGTTATGCCGGACTGTCGTTGTTAACCAAAATCCAGCCTGACAAAGTCAAAATCGATCGTGAGATTATTACCAATATCCACCTGAGCGGCCCTAAGCAGGCCGTCGTCCGTTCTATCATCAACTGCTGTCATGAGCTGGAAATTGCGGTGGTGGCGGAAGGGATTGAACGTATCGAAGAGTGGTGCTGGCTTGAATCCGCGGGTATCAAGCGTTTTCAGGGGTTCTTGTTTGCCCTGCCCGAACTGAACGGCGTAGGAGAGATACGCTGGCCGGTGAACACAGCGGATAGCCTCGTACAGGCGTAAAAACGTGTTATCTTCGCGCGGCCTTCCGATCGCCGCGCTTCGATTTATGCGGCCCGGTAGCGGCCATCTGAGCGCCTGCGCCCGCCGCGAATCCTCTCAATCCCCGCCTACAGCGATGCTGAACCAGGCTGTGAGCCAGATCATGAAAATGGCTCATGTTGCAATGAAATTAAGTCGCTTTCCCTCCTTGCGGGGCTCTGGCATAAATTAGCTAATATTAACTTATTGGCAACATGAAGAGTGCTGGCGAGCAAATCCGTTAACGCCGGGAATTCGTCCGATAATCACTTTTCATTGCAAAACCAGGATGCCAGATCGCCATGAATAAAGATTTTACGTTTACCATTAAAAGCACACTGTTTGATGAAAACTATAACCCCTCGGAAAGTACGCGTATTACGACCAACTTTGCTAATCTGGCTCGCGGCAAAAATCGGCAGGAGAATTTGCGCAACACCTTAATCATGATAGACAATCGGTTCAATACGCTGGCGCATTGGGATAATCCCAAAAGCGATCGCTACTCTGTTGCGTTGAATATTATTTCCGTGGAAATGGTTATTGAAGAGACTGGAACCACCTTTCCGGCGATTGAGATATTGCAAACCACAATTATTGATAAAAGAACGGGTGAGCGTATTGAAGGCATCGTTGGCAATAATTTCTCCTCGTATGTTCGCGACTATGACTTCAGCGTATTGCTACCGGACCATAATAAACAACGTTCAGGCTTTAGCATCCCAGATGATTTTGGCGACTTGCACGGGAAGATCTTTAAGCATTTCGTTCACTCCGCCGAATATAAAACCAATTTCAAAAAGCCGCCGGTGATCTGCCTCAGCGTGTCCAGTAAAGACACCTATCAGCAGACCGGAAACCGCCATCCGGTATTAGGCCTTGAGTATCGGCCAAACGCCTCGTCTTTGACCGAGCAGTATTTTGCAAAAATGGGCCTGCAGGTCCGCTATTTTATGCCGAAAAACAGCGTAGCGCCTTTGGCATTTTATTTTACCGGAGATTTACTGAGCGATTACAGCAGCCTTGAGCTGATGAGTACCATCAGCACGATGGAGACGTTCCAGAAGATATACCGGCCTGAGATCTACAACGCTAACTCCGCAGCAGGACTGTGCTATCAGCCGGATCTGAATCATCAGGATCATTCGTTAACCAAAATAGTTTATGACCGGGAAGAGCGTAGCCAGCTGGCTATAGAGCAGGGGAAGTTTACTGAAGAGCACTTTATCAAACCGTATAAAAATATTCTTGAGCAGTGGTCTGCTTATTCCGCTCTTTAATCCATCGCAGATATAAGGCTATTTATAATGAAAAAATTACTTCCTACTTCAACGGCCGGCAGTTTACCGAAACCTTCCTGGCTTGCAGAGCCTGAGAAACTATGGTCTGCATGGAAACTCGAAAGCCAGGAATTAATCGACGGGAAAAAAGACGCGCTGAGTTTGTCCTTATTCGATCAGCTACGCGCCGGTATTGATATCGTCAGCGATGGCGAACAAACGCGCCAGCACTTTGTCACCACGTTTATTGAGCACCTCAGCGGCGTGGATTTCGCAAAGCGCGAAGTTGTCAAAATCCGTAATCGCTATGATGCAAGCGTCCCGACCGTCGTGGGGGCCGTCGAGCGGCAAAAGCCCGTTTTTGTTGAAGATGCGCGTTTTTTACGTCAGCTTACCAAACAGCCGATCAAATGGGCGCTCCCCGGGCCGATGACTATGATTGATACGCTCTATGACGATCACTATAAGAGCCGCGAAAAACTCGCCTGGGAATTTGCGAAAATACTCAATCAGGAAGCCAAAGAGTTGGAGGCCGCCGGCGTTGATATTATTCAGTTTGACGAGCCCGCCTTTAACGTATTCTTTGACGAGGTCAATGACTGGGGGATCGCGGCATTAGAAAGAGCCGTTGAAGGACTCAAATGCGAAACCGCGGTGCATATCTGCTATGGATATGGCATCAAAGCCAATACCGACTGGAAAAAGACGCTGGGGACGGAGTGGAGACAGTATGAAGAAGCGTTTCCTCAACTGCAAACCTCCAGTATCGATATCATTTCGCTGGAATGCCATAACTCGCATGTTCCCATGGATCTGCTTGAACTGATTCGCGGTAAAAAAGTGATGGTGGGCGCTATCGACGTGGCGACCAATGCGATCGAAACGCCGGAGGAGGTCGCCGCAACCTTACGTAAGGCGCTGCAGTTTGTTGATGCCGATAAGCTTTATCCTTCAACCAACTGCGGTATGGCGCCGCTATCGCGGCGGGTCGCAACCGGCAAGCTCAATGCGTTAAGCGCCGGGGCGGAAATTATCCGCAGGGAACTTCAGGGTAAATAGCACCCGGATCTATGCGCGCGGCGGTATAATCTGCGCGTTAATCACTGACGCGCATGATCTTGAATTAACCATTTATTACCAGGCCGCTATCAAGCCGGAAAATAGCAGGAAAGCATTGCCGCTGTTGACTGGCCGATGTGCAGAGCATGGAATAGCGGCCATGCGTTACTTAAAATATTTATCCAGCGGATCGTAATGGCGGTATTTTCTAAAGAAAAATAGCCAGTAGACAAAACCCAGGATAGCGCCCAGCCCGGCAAACTGCAGATAAAGAATTTTACGCAGATCAAGAAGGTTCAAAAATGAATACGAGCCTTGCCACATATCAATAATCCCGCCGTTTATCACCAGGTCCGTGAACAGCGCCAGTGCCGGCAGGGCAACAGCGTAGGCCGCCATAAGGTATAACAGTGCTGCCAACCTCATTTTGGTATTGATACGCATATTTCTCCCTCCTTGCCAGTAATCAACAAGTATAACATGGCTCATCACGAGCCTGTCTGCGGTCAGCGATATTTGAATCTGATACCTCGGATTAAAGTTATGGGTTAAGGAGGCTCTGGCTGATGCAGCAATGTGGGTTGCAGGTTGGGGCGTTGGTAAGGTTGTAGCCCCCGCTATCATGTTATGGGAAAAAAGACATATACTTAGATATCCTTCAAGGGAGTTTGTTGCAAATAAGAAGCGTGTCCACTCATGGTGCTTTTTTTAAAGCAAGGGATAGGTCTGTATATTATGAATCTCAGCTTATACATGAATTTTACTTACTGTTGAAGTATGATGATTTTAATGATTTAGATATTTGCTTTTTAAATAAAAATGCTCGCTGGTACTATGAGGACTGTAGTGAAAAGAAAAGTTTCTTATACGAGCATCAATTGAAGAGAATTTCTTCTCTGTTCTCTTTGGTTCCGGAGGAAATGAGAAATAAACTTGAATGGCACGGGCCAGAGGTTAAATAGCTTTACCAAGAAAAATCACGCTAACAAAAACGCCCCCTGGTGCATCAGCAGCAGGGGGCGTTTACGGGTGGGGATTATCGTCGTTCATCAGTCATCCCATTTGTGGCTTAGATACGCGGCAAGAAATCCAAAGAACAGAATGGTTCCCAGAACTGCCATAAATACATGCATATTTCCCAGCATGATTAACCTCCATTAGTTTTGCTATGCGCTAAATTGTCCTCATTGAACAGGTTTACGGTTGTTGAACATATCTTAACTTGCGCAATCTAAACAAATGCTTAACAAATTGCCGATAGTGACTATTTCACGGACCAAAAAGCCGCATATCGGTCAGGCTGTATACTCTTTTGATGCTGCAACGGGCTAAGCATCTACTGCTGGCGGAATTGATGGCGCAGGATACAGCCATTGGCGAAACCACACAGAGCAGCAGGAAATTGGTAATTAACAAGCACAAGCGGTAAAAAAATACTTTTTAAATAATCTTTAACGATATCAATACTCATATTAAAAATTACCTCATTGAATAGCGATTTACTCAATAACTCCTTAGCTATAATTCATTCTGCACTATAGTTAACGAGTAGCACAACGCTACATATGATAATGGAGTTTCCTATGAAATCTTCAACTGTAAATTCAGAAAAAGACCAGCCAAAACAGCCGAAAAAAATGCCTGAAGATGATAAAGGCAGCCAGAAACCGAACAAAAGCAAATAGCCCTTTCACACGTTGTTTAGGAGGCATTATGGTAGAACGCCCAGATATTACTGAACCGCTACCGGGTACTGACCCTTTACCTGACGAAGATTTACCTGAAAGTCCGGACGTAAACGATCCGGTAGTCCCTGAAGACCCGGATGTCATTAAATAACGGCTGTCTGGATATTCAAAAAACCGCCTTATATTTCGGGCGGTTTATTTCTTTTAAGCTCATCTCCGCAGACTGATTTATATCGATAAAAGACGACGACAATTGCGGTGGTTTTCACATTGCCTTTGAATGAATAACCGCGTAGTCGCTTTCGGCCGGTATCAATATGCCGGCACGATTTTTCCGGCCAGGCTTATCGTTCACTGGCCATAGAATATGAATTGACGGCCCAGTGTCTCGCACTAGCGATATGCGCGTATCTAAGATGACACGTGAAGTAACAGAGCCAGCAAAACAATCACTTACCACATTCCTCCGAGCGACAATATCGCTGATAAATTACGCTCGGTTTGTTTCACTCTGCATTGTCTTTCGATACTGCAACGGGCTAAGCGCATACTGCTGGCGGAAGTGATGGCGCAGGGTGCTGGCATTCGCGAAACCGCAAAGCTCGGCAATCTGCTCAACGCTCAGGCGGCTGTGGGTTAAATGCTGGGTCGCGCGCAGCAGTCGCTCATCAAGCAGCCAGCGGGCAGGGGTTTTACCGGTAGCGTCTTCAAAACGGCGTAAAAAGGTCCGTGAGCCCATACCGGCTCTTTCCGCCAGCGATGCCACGGTATGGTTGGCGGCGAGATTCTGGTGCAGAAAATCGAATAATAGTCCGAGTCGCTGGCTTTCTCGCGCTTTGGCTACCGGCCGAACAATCTGCTGCGCCTGTCCGCCGTCGCGATGGGGGGACACCACTAAACGCCGCGCGACAATATTCGCCGCATCAATACCGAAGTCCTCGCGCACCAGATGCAGACATAAATCGATTCCTGCGGCGCTGCCTGCGGAGGTCATCACGCCCTCAGCGCCGACGTACAGCACGTCATCAATGACTTCAATCAGCGGAAAACGCGCCCGCAGCTGATCGGTGTAGCGCCAGTGGGTGGTCGCCTGGCGGCCGTTAAGCAACCCGGCAGCGGCCAGAACGAACACCCCGGAGCAGATCGAAATTATCCGGCAGCCCCGCGCATAGGCGGCAACCAATGCCTGGCACAGGTCAGGCGGCACAGGGGAATCGATACTGCGCCAGCCGGGCACTACGATCGTGTCCGCTTCGCTTAACAACGACATGCCGCCGTCGGTCATCAGACGTATCCCGCCGGTTGCCCGCAGCTCTCCTTCATCCACCGCGGCCACGGCGAAACGATACCAGCGCTCGCCCATTTCCGGACGCGGCAGGCCGAAGATCTCTACCGCGACGCCAAATTCAAAGGTACACAGGCCATCGTAGGCGAGGGCAACCACCCGGTGGCGTGACAACGTCACGGATGGGGTTGTCATGATTTCAGCGTTTTCAGTCATGGTTATCGGCAGATGTCGTGCAGGCGGTTAATTAAAGTAGTGGTACCACAGACAAGGAGAAGATGCCATGAGTGTTGTAACCGCGATTACCCCCGCCAGCTCTACCGATGCCGCCGCCTGGTTTCGTCATAAGCTAAGCCTCGAAACTGACTGCGCCGATGTCTACAGCGCGATGCGCGAAGAAGACGTGGATTTTGTTCTGCTACATGTCGTCGGCAGTGAGGAAACCTTTGCCCGTCGTCATCTGCCGGGGGCCCTGCATTTACCGCACCGACAAATTGATGCAACCCGAATGGCGCAGTGGCCTGAGGATACGCTGTTTGTGGTTTACTGCGCCGGGCCGCATTGCAACGGAGCAGATGTTGCCGCCATGAAGCTGGCGCTGCTGGGACGTCCGGTAAAAATGATGCTCGGCGGCCTGACAGGCTGGGAAGATGAAGGGCTACCTTTCGCAAAATGAATTTATTTCATGTGCCATGAATTATTCTCGTTTGCCGATGAATCGTCTGCATGACAGTATCTGGACATATAGACATCCAGAAGTCTAAATATTCAAATAATGAACTATCACGGCGGGCAATTAACCTTGCCCGCCGCTAAGGAGACACCATGCAACGTCATCAGGCCCCGTTCCGCGCAGATATCGTCGGCAGTTTTTTACGTCCGGACGCCATCAAACAGGCTCGCCAACAGCTGGCTGCAGGCGCTATTGACGCGCAGCAGCTACGGCAGATAGAAAATGAAGCTATTCGTCATCTGGTGCAGCAGCAGTGCGAGTGTGGGCTGCACGTGGTGACCGACGGTGAGTTCCGCCGCGCGTGGTGGCACTTTGATTTCTTTGACGGTTTGCAGGGCGTCGAACGCTACGATTCCGAAAAGGGTATCCAGTTCAACGGGGTACAAACCAAAGCGCACGGGGTACGCGTCACCGGTAAACTGGCCTTTGGCGATCACCCGATGCTGGAGGATTTTCGCTATCTGAAGAGCATCAGCGGCAGCGCGCAGCCGAAAATGACCATCCCCAGCCCAAGCGTTTTGCACTTCCGCGGCGGGCGCAAAGATATTGACGCGACGGTTTATCCGGACCTCGCTGACTATTTCGACGATCTGGCGACCACCTGGCGCGATGCCATCCGCGCCTTCTACGATGCGGGCTGCCGCTATTTACAGCTTGATGACACCGTCTGGGCCTATCTGTGCTCCGATGAACAGCGCCAGCAGGTACGCGATCGCGGCGAAGATCCCGATGAGCTGGCGCGCATCTATGCCCGCGTGCTGAATCAGGCCCTCGAGGGAAAACCGCAGGATCTGATCGTTGGTCTGCACGTATGCCGCGGTAACTTCCGTTCAACCTGGATATCCGAGGGCGGGTACGAGCCGGTTGCCGAAGTGCTGTTCGGTGGAGTGAACATCGATGCCTTCTTCCTGGAGTACGATAACGACCGTTCCGGCGACTTCGCGCCGCTGCGCTTTATCCGCCCTGGCCATCAGCAGGTGGTGCTGGGCCTGATCACCACTAAAAATGGCGAGCTGGAAAACCCGGAAGGCGTGAAGGCGCGTTTGCGGGAGGCGGCGCAGTACGTCCCGCTGGAGCAAATTTGCCTTAGCCCGCAGTGCGGTTTTGCCTCAACCGAAGAGGGGAACTCGCTGACGGAAGCCCAGCAGTGGGACAAGGTCCGTCTGGTCACCGGTATCGCCGCTCAGGTCTGGTAACGCTTTTATAGCGCAGCGTTGCACTATTTTAAGGCAACGCTGCCCGTCGCTTCGCTTTTCCCGTCTGGTCCATCACGCTTTCACGCCCCTGCAAAAGCTGGCATTGTTTTTGCCTTATCACTTCCGGTTAGTCGTTAATTCATTTTTGTCTTTGCGCTATTCAGGAGTGACACACATGCAGCGTCGAACACTATTAAAAGCTTTTGCTCTCTCCGCCTCTGTTATCAGCATGGGCTTCTCCTTGCAGGTATACGCCGCCGACACCATCAAAGTCGGGATTATGCATTCGCTCTCAGGGACGATGGCGATTTCCGAAACCCCGCTTAAAGAGGTCGCCCTGATGGCGATCGACGACATTAACGCCAAAGGGGGCGTGCTGGGTAAAAAGCTGGAGCCGGTGGTCGTTGACCCGGCCTCAAACTGGCCGCTGTTTGCGGAAAAGGCGCGTCAGCTGCTTACGCAGGATAAGGTCGCGGCGGTGTTCGGCTGCTGGACCTCGGTGTCGCGCAAATCGGTTCTGCCGGTATTTGAAGAGCTGAACGGCCTGCTTTTCTACCCGGTACAGTATGAAGGCGAGGAGATGTCGCCGAACGTCTTCTACACCGGCGCAGCGCCAAATCAGCAGGCTATCCCGGCGGTGGAATATCTGCTGAGCGAAGACGGCGGCGGGGCGAAGCGCTTCTTCCTGCTGGGTACCGACTACGTTTATCCGCGCACCACCAACAAAATTCTCCGCGCGTTCCTGCACGCCAAAGGCATTCAGGATAAAGACATCGAAGAGGTCTATACCCCGTTCGGCTATAGCGATTACCAGACCATCGTCGCCAACATTAAGAAGTTTTCCGCCGGCGGTAAAACGGCGGTGGTTTCCACGATCAACGGTGATTCCAACGTTCCGTTCTATAAAGAGCTGGCTAACCAGGGGCTAAAAGCGACCGATGTTCCGGTAGTGGCCTTCTCGGTGGGTGAAGAGGAGCTGCGCGGGATTGATACCAAACCGCTGGTGGGCAATCTCGCGGCGTGGAACTACTTCGAATCCGTGGATAACCCTACCAACAAACAGTTTGTCGCCGATTATCGCGCCTGGGCCAAAGCGCATAAGCTGCCGAACGCGGATAGTGTGGTCACCAACGATCCGATGGAAGCAACCTGGGTCGGTCTGCATATGTGGGCCCAGGCGGTAACCAAAGCGGGGACCACCGATGTCGATAAAGTTCGGGAAGCCATGGCCGGTCAGACCTTTAAAGCGCCGTCGGGCTTCACCCTGACGATGGATGCGACCAACCATCACCTGCATAAACCGGTCATGATCGGCGAAATCGAAAGCAACGGCCAGTTTAACGTGGTCTGGCAGACTGAAGCGCCCGTTCGCGCCCAGCCGTGGAGCCCGTGGATTGCCGGGAACGACAAAAAACCGGATCACCCGGTAAAAAGCGCCAGTAACTAAACGTTGAACCCCGGCGCTAAGCCGGGGTGACGGATTCTGTCGTTCGGGCACGACCCGATTTCCCGGGTAAGGAGGACCACCATGAACCCATTGCGCCTTATGAGTTATTTTGCGCTGCTGCTGGTATTGATGCCGTGGCGGGCGCAGGCAGCCGACGCCGACGATTTCGTGGCAGCCACCCGCAGCCAACAGGCGCTGCTGCTTGAGCAGTGGGCCGTCGCGCCTGCAGCGCCGCGTTTACCGCTGCTAAGGGCGCTGAAAAGCGAGACATTACAATCGGATAGTCGCGGTCATGCGTTCAGCAAGCAGGGTGATAAGCTACTGGCGCTGGGCGCGGTTGCGGCTCCCGAAGGAACAATAAAACCGGTACGCCTGACCAATCGTCTGCGTAACCTCGCGGCAGGGGCGCTGGCCACGCATCAGCTGGTCAGTGACAACGTCACGGAAAGGGCCTCTGCGGCAAAAACCCTCCAGCGCGAAGCGACGCCAGAAATGGCGGTCCTGTTACAGCAGCGCCTGACGGCGGAAACCGACGGCGCGGTCAAATCGCTGTTGGGAATTGCGCTTGCTCGTCTGCAGCTAACCAGTCCGCAGCCTGCGCAGAGGCTGGCGGCCATTGAACGGCTCGGTCACTCAGGCGACCCGGAAACCCAGGCGCTGCTGACGCCTTATACCGACGCCCGGCATGAGCCAGACCCGGCGATCCGCGCGGCGGCGCAGGAGAGCCTGAGCAAAATCCAGCACCGCCTGCTGCTGGGCGATCTGCTCGGACAGGCGTTTATGGGCCTCTCCCTCGGCTCTGTCCTGCTGCTCGCCGCGCTCGGCCTGGCGATCACCTACGGACTGCTGGGGGTCATCAACATGGCCCACGGCGAAATGCTGATGATTGGCGCCTACAGCTGCTGGCTGGTTCAGCAGGCGCTGGCGCAACTGGCCCCGCAGTGGCTGGCCTTCTATCCGCTAATTGCGCTGCCGGTGGCGTTTCTGATTGCCGGCGGGATCGGCATGGCGCTGGAGCGCACCGTGATCCGTCATCTCTACGGTCGCCCGCTGGAGACGCTGCTGGCCACCTGGGGGATCAGCCTGATGCTGATCCAGCTGGTGCGGATGCTGTTTGGCGCGCAGAACGTCGAGGTCGCCAATCCGGCGTGGCTTTCCGGCGGCGTGCAGGTTCTGCCGAATCTTATCCTGCCGTGGAACCGTCTGGCGGTACTGGCCTTTGTGCTGCTGGTGCTGCTCTTCACCTGGTTGACGCTGAACAAAACCCGCCTCGGGATGAACGTGCGGGCGGTGACGCAGAACCGCGCGATGGCGGCCTGCTGCGGCGTCCCTACCGGCCGGGTCGATATGCTGGCGTTTGGTCTCGGCTCCGGTATTGCCGGGCTGGGCGGCGTTGCGCTATCGCAGCTCGGCAACGTCGGGCCAGAGCTGGGCCAGGGCTACATTATCGACTCCTTCCTCGTGGTGGTGCTCGGCGGCGTCGGTCAACTGGCCGGCAGCGTGGCGGCGGCGTTTGGTCTTGGCATCTTTAACAAAATCCTTGAGCCGCAAATGGGGGCCGTGCTGGGCAAAATCCTGATACTGGTACTGATTATCCTGTTTATCCAGAAACGTCCTCAGGGACTGTTCGCCCTCAAAGGGAGGGTTATTGACTGATGAGCCAACCTGTTACCTTAACGCTGGCGCGCAAAGCGCCGCGCCCGCTGCGCTGGATCGGCATTCTGCTGCTGTTGGGCCTGCTGAGTATGCCGTTTCTGGCGCTGCTGCCTGCTACGCATCCGCTGGCGGTTTCCGCCTGGCTGCTGACGCTGACCGGTAAGATCCTCTGCTACGCTATTGTCGCCGTCGCGCTGGATTTAGTCTGGGGCTATGCCGGGATGCTCTCGCTTGGCCATGGGATCTTTTTTGCCCTCGGCGGCTACGCCATGGGCATGTATCTTATGCGCCAGGCGGCGGGAGACGGACTACCGGCCTTTATGTCGTTTTTATCGTGGAGCGAGCTGCCGTGGTTCTGGTGGGGCACCCAGCATTTTGCCTGGGCGATGCTGCTGGTGGTGCTGGTGCCCGGTCTGCTGGCGCTGGTGTTTGGCTGGTTTGCCTTTCGCTCGAAAATCAAAGGCGTCTATTTTTCGATCATGACCCAGGCGCTGACCTACGCCGGAATGCTGCTTTTTTTCCGCAACGAAACCGGCTTTGGCGGTAATAACGGCTTTACCGGCTTTACCACGCTGCTCGGTTTCCCCGTCACCGCCATTGGTACCCGGGCGGCGCTGTTTATGGCGACGGTGCTGCTGCTGTTGCTCACTCTGTGGATTGGCTATTTGCTGGCGCAAAGCAAATTTGGCCGCGTGCTGACGGCGGTGCGCGATGCTGAAAACCGCCTGATGTTCTGCGGCTACGACCCGCGCGGATTTAAGCTGCTGGTCTGGACGCTTTCTGCCGTGCTGTGCGGCCTTGCGGGGGCGCTGTACGTGCCGCAGGTCGGGATCATCAACCCCAGCGAAATGTCGCCAACCAACTCTATCGAGGCGGCCATCTGGGTGGCGCTGGGCGGTCGTGGAACCCTAATCGGCCCGGTACTTGGCGCAGGGCTGGTCAACGGCGCGAAGAGCTACTTTACCATGGCGATGCCGGAGTACTGGCAGCTGTTTCTGGGGCTGATTTTTATTATCGTGACGTTGTTTTTACCGCGTGGCGTTATCGGCCTGCTGCGTAAAGGAGATCGCTGATGCAACCGGATGAAGAGCTCTTTACCCGCCAGCTGCCGACGGACCGCTTTCGTGAGCAGACCGATCCGGTGCTGCAGCTGGAAAAGATTAACGTCAACTTTGACGGTTTTCAGGTGCTGACCGACCTGTCGCTGCAGATTGGCGTCGGCGAACTGCGCTGCGTGATTGGGCCGAACGGCGCCGGTAAAACCACCCTGATGGACATCATCACCGGCAAAACCCGGCCGCAGAGCGGCAGGGCGCTTTACGATCAGTCGGTGGACTTAACGACCCTCGATCCTATCGCCATCGCCCGGCAGGGGATCGGACGCAAGTTCCAGAAACCGACGGTCTTTGAGGCGCTGACGGTGGCAGAAAATCTCGAACTGGCAATGAAAGGCGATAAATCGGTGTGGGCCAGCCTGCGGGCGCGCCTGACCAGCGAGCAGGCCGACCGAATCAGCGAAACCCTGCGTCTGCTGCGGCTGGAGGGCGAACGCTATCGGCCGGCGGGGCTGCTGTCGCACGGGCAAAAGCAGTTTCTTGAGATCGGCATGCTGCTGGTGCAGGAGCCGCATCTGCTGCTGCTGGACGAGCCCGCAGCCGGGATGACCGATGCAGAAACGGAGTATATGGCCGAGCTGTTCCGCACCCTTGCCGGTCAGCATTCGCTGATGGTGGTTGAGCATGACATGGGCTTTGTCGAGACCATCGCCGACCGGGTGACGGTGCTGCATCAGGGACAGGTGCTGGCGGAAGGATCGCTGCGCGAGGTGCAGGCCAACGAACAGGTGATTGAAGTTTATCTCGGACGCTAAGGAGCGCGGATGCTACAGGTTAATCAACTACATCAATATTATGGCGGCAGCCATATTCTGCGCGGCGTCGATTTTGCCGCGCGTCAGGGGGAGGTCACCTGCCTGCTCGGACGCAACGGGGTGGGGAAAACCACTTTGCTGAAGTGCCTGATGGGGCTGATCCCGGCGCGCAGCGGCGAAGTGCTGTGGCAGGAGAAGAATATCACCCACCGTAAACCGCACCAGCGGGTGCAGTCGGGGATCGCCTACGTGCCGCAGGGGCGGGAGATTTTTCCGCGCCTGACGGTCGAGGAGAATCTGCTGATGGGGCTGTCCCGCTTTCCCGCCCGCGACGCGCGCGCGGTGCCGGAAGAGATTTATCAGCTGTTTCCGGTGCTGAAAAGCATGAAGCAGCGGCGCGGGGGCGATCTTTCCGGCGGGCAACAGCAGCAGCTGGCCATTGGCCGCGCGCTGGCCAGCCGCCCGCAGCTGCTGATTCTTGACGAACCGACGGAAGGTATTCAGCCGTCGGTCATCAAGGAGATTGGCGAAGTTATCCGCCAGCTGGCGAATCGCGGTGATATGGCGATCCTGCTGGTCGAGCAGTTCTACGATTTCGCCGCCGGGCTGGCGGACCGCTACCTGGTGATGTCGCGCGGGGCGATTATCCAACAGGGCAGCGGCAGCGATATGGAAGCCGAAGGCGTCCGCGGGATGGTTACCATATAGGCCTTTCCCGGATGGAAATCTCTCCCCGGCTCGCGCTGCGCTTAGCCGGGCTACAGGTATACAGCCGTCTGCTGGCCCGTAGCCCGGGCAAGGCGCTTTGCGCCGCCCCCGGGAGAAGCGCGCACCATCGCTCAGTAGGTTACTTTCGCAGCAGCCGCTGCAGCCGCGCCTGACGCCAGTTTTTGATCCATTCGCCAAACACAAACAGGCGTAATCCTTTTACCGCCAGCAACGCCCCCCAGATGATCGCCACCCATGCGGACCAGTAGCTGTCCGCACCGGTCAGCCAGTTCAGCGCCGCCAGCAGGACGCAAACCACGACCGCCACGGTCAGTGAACGGTAAAAACGGCTTTCGCGTTCGACACGCGCTTTGGCTTCCTCAATGCGTAAATCCAGCGATTCGTCATGGCCTTCCGGCGAATCGCCGCTAATCTCGGCGACGTTAACTTCAAAGACTGCCGCAAGCGCGCTAAGGGTCTCCAGACCGGGGCGGTCACCGTTCTCAATGCGCTGAATGGTCCGCACGCTCACGCCCGCCAGTTCGGCGAGCTGCTCCTGGGACCAGGCGCGCTGTAAACGTAATTGTTTAACCTGATTGCTACTGTTCATCGTGACTCTCTCCGGGTGAAAAACCTGAGATGGAGTATTGTTGAGCAGGCTGTCGGCAACCACGATCGAAACCCGACAGGGGGGCGACAGCAACCTGACAGCCGCACGGCGCCTGGGCTCAGGCGCGGGCGACCGCACTACCGTTCCACGGGCGTACGTTCATCCCACGGAAAATCATCAGCCAGGCGGCAATAATAGCGAGCATCAATATTGCAAACAGCGACCAGTGCGGCAGATGGGTCAGAATCGTCCCGGTCAGCATCGGGTTAAAAGCCGCTCCCAGCCAGCCCAGCGACTGGGCGGAAAAGTAGCTGGCCTTCATGCCCGGCGGAGCAATGTTATCGATCAGCATATATTCACCCGGCGCGTAGATCACTTCACCGAGCGTAAAGACGGCGGCAGAGAGGCCCCACAGCAGCAGGCTATTATCGGAAATAACAAAACCGCCCAGTCCGAGTACAAAACAGACCGTACCAAAGGTCATCAGCGGGCGAATATTACGCGCGGTGAGGCGACGGCCGACCGCGTACTGCAGCGCCACCACGACGGCGGCGTTGACCGGCAGTACCACGGCAACCACTTTTTCAGCAAAATCGCTGTCCGCTACCACCAGCACATACTGGGAAATACAGGAAGCGAAAGAGCCGCCGACAAATGACGCCAGCAGGCCGGAGAGCGTAAACCACAGTAGCGCACGATCGCGCAGCAGCACCGAAGGCGACCACTGGACCGCATTATCCTCAGCAATCGCGGTGCTGGTGCGCTGGACAAACAGCTGAATAAACACCAGCGGCAGCGCGGCGCAGCCCGCTGCCAGCCAGAACGGCAGGTTAATGCTGTACATCACCAGCAGAGTGCCGATCGGCGGTCCAACGGTCCAGCCAATATTAAGAAAGGTGTAGTTAAGGGAAAAAATCTGCGCCTTCTTTTCCGGCGACAGCACGTCGGCGAACCACGCTTTCAGGACGGTGGAGAATACCGAGTAGGCGCAGTTAATCAGCGCGAAGAAAAACACCACCAGCGCGACGCTATTGACCAGCGGAATAGCGATGAAACCGCCAATAAACGCCAGCACGGCGAGAGTCATATAGCGCTTTTTATCGAACTTATCGGCGAGAATGCCAAACCCCATGCTGAACAGCACCCCGACGATCAGCGCGCTCGACAGCGCATAGCCGATTTTATCCACCTCCAGCTGGTACTGCCGGGTGAGGTAGATCGTCATAAAAGGTAACGTTGCGCCGCGGCCAATCGTTAACAGCAACGACGAAGCCAGCAGCGCCGCCGTTGAGCGCCTGAGTGTCGGTATCATTTTTTCCTTGCCTGAAGTGATGTTATTTTTGTTGTCCCGATCACAAATAGCATGCTAACCGAAGCTTGTATAGTTCCCATCGGTGATGAAAAGCACGCCAGCGACCTACCGAAAATAATGATCTAGGCGGCGGACGAATTATTCTGTAGTTTGATTTTGTTCACAAAAAATCCAATAACAACCGAGGCAGGGTATGACGCGAAAAGACGGGCTGCTGGCATTACTGGTGGTGGTGGTATGGGGGCTGAATTTCGTGGTGATTAAGCTGGGGCTGCATAATATGCCGCCGCTGATGCTTGCCGGACTGCGTTTTTTGCTGGTGGCTTTCCCGGCGCTGCTCTTCGTCGCGCGGCCAAAAATTCCGCTCACTCTGCTGCTGGGCTACGGTCTGACTATTAGCTTTGGCCAGTTTGCGTTTCTGTTCTGCGCGATTAGCCTCGGTATGCCTGCCGGGCTGGCCTCGCTGGTGCTGCAGGCGCAGGCCTTTTTTACCATTATTCTTGGCGCGTTTATCTTCGGCGAGCGTTTGCAGGCGAAACAGCTGGCAGGTATCGCACTGGCGATTTTCGGCGTCCTGGTGCTGGTCGAGGCCAGCCTCGGCGGACAGCATGTTCCGCTGGTGGGCTTTATGCTGACCCTGGCGGCGGCGCTGAGCTGGGCCTGCGGCAACATCTTCAATAAAAAAATCATGTCCCATGCGAGCCGGCCGCCGATTATGTCTTTAGTCGTGTGGAGCGCGCTGATCCCGGTGCTGCCTTTTATGCTGGCCTCCTGGCTTCTCGATGGTCCGCAGATCATGGCGGCAAGCCTGTTGCATATCGATGGGGTAACGATTCTGTCGCTACTGTATCTGGCGTTTGTTGCGACGATTGTCGGCTATGGGATCTGGGGTTCGCTGCTCGGTCGCTATGAGACCTGGCGCGTAGCGCCGCTGTCGCTGCTGGTGCCGGTGGTGGGAATGGCCAGCGCCGCCTTGCTGCTCGGCGAAACGCTGAATAGCCTGCAACTGCTGGGGGCCGTGCTCATTATGGCCGGGCTGTATATCAACGTTTTCGGCCTGCGGATCGTGCGTCCTGGAATGGCGAGAGGATAAAAAAAAGCCCCGGTGACGGGGCTAAAGGGATTTTACAGGCCTTGCTGGTTGTAATAGGGTACGCCCAGTTCATCTGATTTATCACTGCCCGAAGCCATGTGATTGAAATCAAAAGGCGAATCATTATGCTCGGAAGGAATAATCATCGCATCCCGGTTGTTGTGGCGAACCGGAGTGGTGGTCTGCTCCGCATAACTCTGGCTGGAGACCAGCGCCAATAGCACGATGGCGGCGGAAGCGAATAGTTTCATGATTTCCTCAATACGTCTTTTTTGCAGGCGGTTAACAACAGTTGTTCAACGGGAGCAGGTAGCGCGACTCGCCCGGCACGTTAGTAATACGATACTGGTGCGGCGGAACATCGAAATAGTTTTTGAAAGTCCGCGTCAGCGTTTGCTGCGACTCAAAGCCATAGCGCTCGGCCAGGTATAAGATAGGCTCGTTGCTCTGCTTCAGCTTCTGCGCAATCTCGGTCAGCTTACGGCTGCGGATATATTGTCCCAGCGAGTGACCGGTCTCTTTCTTGAACATTCTTTGCAGGTGCCACTTGGAGTAACCTGAGCGCTCTGAAACCTTCTCCAGCGACAGGGGCGATTCCAGGTTATCCTCGATCCACGACAAAATACTATGGATAGTGATGGCGTCGTTATTGCGTCTGGACATCATCTTACCTCTTCTTATTACGACAGAACTTTTTTGAGCAGGCACTCAAGAGTGGCCACTTCATCCGTCGACAGATTTTTTGTTAGTTCCTGGTGCAATTTCTGACCCACAACCTGATGACACTGCTCACAAAGGGCTGCGCCGTCTGGCGTTAGCTGCACCAGTACGCCACGCTTGTCAGTCGGGTTGGGTAACCGTTCAATCCAGCCTTTACAGACCAGGCGGTCAAGCATGCGCGTCATGGCGCCCGGATCGACGGAAAGGACGGTTTTCAGCTCAACGGGGGTAATACACACTTCGCAACGAATGGAACAGAGCACCCGAAACTGGGTGGACGTAATATCCATCGGTGAGAGGTAGTCGTTGAGCAGGCGATCTTTTTTCTGGTTAACCATCTGGATCAAGCGTCCGAGGGGGATCATTTCGTTAAACAGGTCGCTTGTACTTTTCACGATGGTTGCCCAGGCAATGACTTAGTTGCGGGAGATATTATTGCCTAGGCAAATATAAGTCAACCTGATGAATAAGCCGATGCCACGATTTGCTAAAACGGATAGTTGTGATGCAGGTCACTCTATTTGGCGCGGTTGTCTTATGATTTATTGCATGATGGATACATTCTGCCGGGAACTCGCGCTACTCTGACAACCGACGCTATACTCGGCGCGCGTCATTTTTTGATAATCCAATATTTACAGGACTTTAACTCACTATGATGGATCTTTTTAAAGCGATAGGCCTGGGACTGGTTGTGATCCTACCGCTGGCAAACCCGCTGACTACCGTGGCGCTGTTCCTTGGCCTGGCCGGAAACATGAATAACGCCGAGCGTAACCGGCAGTCGCTGATGGCCTCGGTCTACGTGTTCGCTATCCTGATGGTCGCGTGGTACGCCGGGCAGGTGGTGATGAACACCTTTGGCATATCGATTCCCGGACTGCGTATCGCCGGGGGGCTGATTGTCGCCTTTATCGGCTTCCGGATGCTGTTTCCGCAGCAAAAGGCCCATGATTCGATGGAAGCTAAGCTCAAATCGGAAGAGCTCGAAGATGAACCGACGGCCAATATTGCCTTCGTTCCCCTGGCGATGCCGAGCACCGCAGGGCCGGGGACGATCGCGATGATTATCAGCTCGGCGTCGACGGTGAAGCACGGCGCAAACTTCCCGGAGTGGGTTGTGCTGGCGGCGCCGCCGATTACTTTTGCGCTAGTCGGCATTATTCTGTGGGGCTGCCTGCGCAGCTCCGGAGCGATTATGCGTCTGGTCGGGAAGGGCGGTATCGAGGCGATTTCCCGCCTGATGGGCTTCCTGCTGGTCTGTATGGGCGTGCAATTCATCATCAACGGCGTGTTGGAGATTATTTCGACCTATCACGCCTGACGACTTTGCATCGACAGGAAAAATAAAAAAGCCTGCCGTTTTGCAACCGGCAGGCTTTTTTTAGTCGAACGATCAGGAGTGATGCGGCTGATGGTCGTCCAGCGAGATCGGCCAGCGGCGGAAAATCATCACCGCCCACATTAACGCGACGACGGCCGGGATCGCGCCGACATAGCCAATCGACGCCATCGACAGATGGGTACTGACCTGACTGCCCACCAGCGCGCCAGCGCCGATGCCGATATTAAAGATCCCCGAAAACAGCGACATCGCCACGTCGGTTGCATCCGGCGCCAGCGCCAGCACTTTAACCTGCATACCAAGCCCGATAATCATGATCGCCACGCCCCAGAAGACGCTCAGCAGCATCAGGTGGTTAGCGTTGTGCGAGGCGGGCAGCAGCAGTAGCAGACACGCCAGCAGCAGGCCAATCGCCGCATTGATTAATCCGGAAGCATGCAGGTTGCCGAGCTTACCAAACAGAATGCTGCCGACGATACCCGCGCCGCCCAGCGTCAGCAGCAGCACGGTCGCGAAGTTGCCGCTCAGGCCGGCGACCGTCTGAACGAACGGTTCAATATAGCTATAGGCGGTATAGTGCGCGGTCACCACAATCACCGTCAGTAAATAAATACTCAGCAGCGCAGGGCGGCGGAACAGCACCGGTAGGCTTTTCAGCGAACCTGAATGCTCGCTCGGCAGCCTGGGCAGCAGCTTGATCAGGCATACCATGGTGATCAGCGCTCCCAGGCCAATAACCAGGAAGGTGGTGCGCCAGCCAAAGTACTGCCCGACGATACGGCCGATCGGGATACCGAAAACCATCGCCAACGCGGTACCGGTAGCAATCAGGCTCAGCGCCTGCGCCCGTTTACCGGCTGGCGCCATACGAATCGCCAGCGCTGAAGTAATCGACCAGAATACCGCGTGGGCAAAAGCGATACCGATACGGCTGATCACCAGCACGTTAAAGTTCCATGCCAGGAACGACAGCACGTGGCTGGCGATAAACAGAATAAACAGGCCAACCAGCAGACGACGGCGCTCCATCTTGCTGGTCAACAGCATAAAGGGCAGCGACATCAGCGCGACGACCCAGGCGTAGATCGTCAGCATAATCCCCACCTGCGCCGTTTCCATGCCGAAGCTGTCAGCAATGTCCGACAGCAGGCCAACGGGCGCAAATTCGGTGGTATTAAAAATAAATGCCGCAATCGCAAGCGTGACTACGCGCAGCCACGCGACCTTGCGTGAAACCGTATTTGTCATCATAAGTTCAGGGCTGGTTACAAAGAGGAAAGAAGTGGCACGATCTTAAAACGATCGCTGCCTAAAACACAACCATTTTGTGATCTGAGTCTCATTTTTGTTTGAAGGAAATACCTGAACCTAACGGATTAATTTTCTTATAAAAGGTGTGCAATTATCCCGTTTATGTCATGTTATCGATAAGTAAAGAAGATGAAGGGACCGAACGATGCAGGAAATTAATTTTTATCTGGTCGATGCGTTCAGCGACCATAGCTTTGGCGGCAACGCAGCGGCGGTTTGCCCGCTCACCGAATGGCTGCCGGACGAAACGTTGCTGAAAATGGCGCAACAGCATAATCAGTCGGAGACGGCGTTTTTCGTCCGCACCGATGAAGGATACGAGCTGCGCTGGTTTACCACGCTGGATGAGATCAACCTTTGCGGCCATGCGACGCTGGCGGCATCGCACGTGATTTTTGAATATTTCGATCACCCGTCATCAACGATTGTCTTTAGCACCCGTTTTGTTGGCGAGCTTCGCGTCACGCGCAGCGGCGACTGGCTGACCCTGGATTTCCCGGCCTGGGCGACGACCGCCGTTGAGCAGCCGCCTGCGGAACTGCTGGCCGGGCTCGGACTGCGCGAAGCGCAGGAGATACGCGTGGCGCGCGATTATCTGGTGATTCTGGCCAACCGCCAGCAGGTGGAAGCCGTGCGCCCGGATATGCAGAGACTCCAGCGCCTCGGTAAAATGATCTGTATCAGCGCGGCGGATGAAGAGTATGACTTTGTCAGCCGTTTCTTCTGCCCGGGCGAGGCGGTGGCGGAAGATCCGGTGACCGGTTCGACCCACAGCATGCTGATTCCCTACTGGGGCGAAAAGCTCGGCAAAACGGAGATGCAGGCGCGGCAGGTTTCGGCCCGCGGCGGCGATCTGCGCTGCCAGTGGCGGGGCGAGCGGGTTCTGATCGGCGGTCAGGCGACGACCTATTTAATCGGCACGATTACGCTGCGTTAAGGAGGCCGGGTGAAGGAAATCCCTTTTTATCTGGTGGCGGCTTTCAGCGACCAGCCTTTTGCCGGCAATCCGGCGGCGGTATGCCTGCTTAAAGAGTGGCTGCCGGATGCGCTGCTGCTCAACATGGCGCAGCAGCACAACCAGTCGGAAACCGCGTTCGTGGTGCCAGAAAGCGATGGTTTTGCGCTTCGCTGGTTTACCACCCGCAACGAGGTCAATCTCTGCGGCCACGCTACGCTTGCCAGCGCGCATGTGATATTTCATCACCTGGATTATCCTGACGCGGTCATTCACTTCGCGACCGCTTCCGGTCGCCTGACCGTGAGCCGTGAAGGCGAGTGGCTGACGCTGGATTTCCCGGCGGGAGAAACGCAGGAGGGTGAGCCGCCCGCCGCGATGCTCTCCGCGCTGGGTATTGATAGCTATCTGCACGCGCGTAAGGGACGCGCATGGCTTATCGAGCTGGCCTCTCGCGACCTGCTAGAAGCCCTGCGGCCGAATATTACCGCGATGATCCCGGGTGAGCATAAAGTTACCGTTACCGCCGCAGGCAGCGGCGAATATGACTTCGTCAGCCGCTTTTTCTCCCCGGGAGAAGCGGTGTGGGAAGATCCGGTAACCGGTTCTGCGCATACCATGTTGATCCCCTACTGGCGTGCGAAGCTGGGCAAAACCCAGATGCTGGCGCGGCAGGTTTCCGCGCGCGGCGGTGATATTCGCTGCGAGCTAAAGGGCGAGCGGGTATTAATGAGCGGCCAGGCGGTAACCTATTTAAATGGCGTAATCACGCTACGTGAAATAACGTCAGGCGAGTACGCAAAATAAAAAGGGATCGGCAATAAACCTGCCGATCCCTTATCCATCCCCGCCTGTTGGGCAAACGTCTCCTGCGTACTCGGCGAAAAACCAGAGCTACTATCGGGTCAGACCAGAACAGATTGAAGAGAAAACTACATCGGGAATATCACAATCGCGCCGACGCACAGTGCCAGAATCCGTATTAAGTACATCGGCACCGAGAATATCCAGAATTCCGGTAATTTATATTTTCCCATTCCCAGAATCATTGCCGGCATACCGTCAATCGGCATATAGCCACCGTTCCAGCCAGAAATGACCACCGCAATCGCGGCTGCGGTAGGGTTGAGGCCGAGGCTGGTACAGGCGGCGATCGCGATCGGCGCGAAGATATACACCGAGCCCATGTTCGACCCGGTAAAGGTTGAGCAGGTGCTGGTCAGTAGCGCAAAGATAAAAATAAACACGAAGGGCGATACGTTTGCGCCGAGCACGCCTGCCACCGCATCGCCGACCATTGCCGTGAAGCCCGTGCCTGCCAGCGCATCGGCGACGCCGATCACCCCGGCCATCATCAGGATAACCGGCGCGCCCATATGATCGCGAACCTCTTTGAAGTCGACAACGTTAATCATCATCACGAAGGCAGCGGCGAGACCCGGTACGACATAGGCGATGTTGCCTAACTGGTTCATCAGCATCATACCCACGACGCTGAACGCAAAGGCGCCAACGGTGCAATACTCTTTCCACGCGGGCAGCACCACGGCTTCCTCTTCGCGTACCGCCATCGCTTCCTCGGAGGCATCGGCGATCGGGTGATCGGGTAAAAAGCGATACGCAACCAGGCACCAGGCCAAAAAGGCCAGCGACATCACCAGATTGACCAGAGCAAATTTCACCATTGAAATCTCCTCGTTGAAACCGGCGGTTTGCAGTACCGTGGCGGTGACGCCAAACAGCAGCGCGACGTTAACCGGGAACAGAGGATGATTGGTAGCGAATCCCAGCGGCATCATCAGCTTTGAGGTCGGCAGCTTCTTGCTGTAGGGGATGGTCGAAACCAGTGAAAGAATCAGCACGTAGTAGCCGGTTGAACCGGTACCCGCCAGGCTGGCGCCAATCATGACAATCACCAGTAGCAGCGCGTAGCTTTTATAGCTGCCTTTATTTACCAGATTAACCATCGCCGATTTTACGTTACCGATCAGCCGCGTTTTCTGCAGCGCCGCCATCACCACCATAAAGCCGGCGATCATAATGACGCTTGAGTTAACAAACCCGGCAAAGGCCTGCTGAACGTTGGAGAGCCCTGTCACAACCAATAGCAGACAGGCGAGCAGCGGCGGTGCGCCAAACGCCATTTTGTCTGACATAATAAGAACTATCATTAGCACCAGAATGCCCAGCGCCAGAATCATTTCCATTGTCATTGTTATTTCTCCTTCTTATTTACCCTTCCAGCATGTCGCTCGGCACTTTAAATACGGCTTTGCGTACCGTTGACGGCACGTCTACCGCGCACAGCGCCTGATGGGGTTCGCCGGGCAGAAATATCGCAAAATCACCGGGATACAGGGTGATGGATACCTGCAACGGGCAATCGCGGGCGATAAACAGATCCGGTTTGCGCTCTTCATCGCTATCCTGCGCGACGCAGAGCATTCCGGCGTTAATCACCTCGCAGCCCGCCAGCATCACCTGAATATCGGCCCACTGATGGTGATATTCGGTGTGCCGCTGTGCGGTCGGCTGGGTATGCGCTTCGCCGATATTGCAATACCAGCGACAGTTTTCCGGCTGCCAGCGGCCGTCCGGCCTGTCGCTCAGCGCCGCTAGCGTGGCTTGCGGAAGGGAGAGGATCTGCCGCAGCGCCGGGGGAAGCCCTGCCAGCGGCAGGGCGTTAAGGTTGCCGACGATCATCGTGCGGACTCCTTCACCCACTCGGGCGAAACGTGCACGTATTTAATCGCCTGGCGGAACCAGGTGTAGGCAATGTGCAGCGTGCCGTCCGCCCCTTGTTTGATACTCGGGTAGGAGAACTCGCGATTGCGCTTATCCAGCGAGTTATTGGTCATGCAGTAGCCGTCGCCTTCATCGAGGTTGCGCTGCCATGGCCAGGTTTTACCGCCGTCGGCGGAGATGGCTACGGTCATCGGCGCGCGCGGCGCTCCCCAGAAGGCCGAACGCCCGCTGGTCACTTCCGGCTCTTTGCGGCTGTTATCGCCATCGTCGATTTCGTCGTAAAGCGATGCCCGGCGTTCCCGCGCGCCGGCGGCGCTCATGTGGTTAAAGACCAGCGCCAGTTCGCCGCTGGCGAGGGTGGTCACCTGAATAGATGAGTTGTTATTGGGCAGTTCAGTCGGTTCCGGCGCTGACCAGCTTTCGCCGTTATCGACGGACTGGCTGTAGTAGATATTGTCGGCCCAACGGCTGCGGAACAGCGCAACCAGCGTGCCGCCCGGCAGCGCGGTGATGTTCATATGTACGCAGCCCAGGCTTTGCGGGACTTCGACGTTGCGCCAGGTTTTGCCGCAATCGGAGGAGATTTTGACGGCGCTGATATCGTCGTTGCCAACCCATTTTTCACCCGGTTGAGTGCGGCAGTAGAAGACCGGCAGCAGCCAGTTGCCGTTGTCGAGGACGGTGATCGGCTGGCGAATAAAGGTGCCGGGCTTATCTAGCAGGGTGGCAATCTCGCCCCAGGTTTGACCCAGATCCGTTGACTGGCGATAGCGCACGATGGCGGTATCCTGGTTGCCGGAGATCTGCGCGGTCCACAGCAGCCATAGCACGTTATCCGGCGCCAGAAACAGCACCGGGTTTTGCTCGGAACGGCTGGCGTCATCAGACAATTTGACCGCATCGCTCCACTGGCGGCTCCCGGGCAGCAGACGCGATCCCCAAACGGAGATGTCGGCAACGCCTTCCTGGGTACCGCCGAACCAGACGCACATCAGGGAGCCGTCCGGCAGCGGCAGCAGGTTTGCCGCATGGTTTTGCGGGCAGGATGACGGTAACATCGCGGTTTCGACCCGCGCGTCCTGTTCATGCTGATTAATGATTCCGTCACGAATTGCGGTTACAGACATATTCATACTCCGTTATTTTCAGTAGGGTTTTATTTGTTTAGCTGTAATGAGTCGTAAGCTTCTGCGGGCTGCGAAGCCTTAATGATTTTTTTATTACGAATAATATTGAGCGTTTCCACCGCCAGCGAAAAGAAAATGGCAAAATAGAGATAACCTTTTGCAATGTGTATCTCCAGACTATCCGCGACCAATAATATCCCCACCAGCAACAAAAAGGTTAAAGCGAGCATTTTCATCGTTGGCGTGTTATTGACAAAATCGCCAATGGTCTTTGCCGCGAACATCATAATGCCAACAGCAATAATGACTGCCGTAATCATAATGAAAATATGTTGCGACAAACCGACTGCGGTAATAACTGAATCCAGGCTAAAGACAATATCCAGCAGCATAATCTGGACAACCGCGCCCGCCAGCGAAAGCTGACGCTGGCCGCCGCCGTGCGACTCTTCTTCCAGCTGCAGTTCACCGCGTATCTCCTGCAGTGACTTGTAAATAAGGAAACAACCACCGACAAATAAAATGATGGTGCGCACCGATACGACAAAATGCGCAATAGTAAACAGCGGTACCGTTATATGCGCCAGCCAGGCAATAGATACCAGCAATAGCACGCGCATAACCATTGCGCCGCTTAATCCCAACTTACGCGCAACATTTTGTTGATGCGGTGGCAGTTTGGCCACTACCAGCGAGAGAAAGATAATATTATCGACCCCGAGAATAATCTCCAGAAAGGTGAGCGTTACCAGCGTCAACCATATTTCAGGGTCAAGCATCCATATAAACATTGAAACATCCCTTACGCTACGTAAGACGTTATATATAAAATATTAAATATTGCCGGCACTGATTTTTTTGCTTACACCAGTGCCGGAAATTTAATTAACTATTTCCGCTATCGTCAGGAAATATATTTGGCAATAATGTGATTAATTTCCTCGCACTGCGCCGAGGTGAAGCTCACCGCGTAGCGACTGTCGCCAACATCGTGGCCCATCAGCTGCAGCGCTTTTTTTACCGCCGCCGGCGAGAACGCCACTTTATAAAGATCGGTGCGCAGACCGGTGACGCTCTCCTGAGCCTGGCGGGAGCCCTCAACATTGCCCGCTTTAAAATTTGCCCAGATGGCGTTGATCTCTTTTGGCGCGACGTTTGCCAGCCCGGAAATACAGGCGGAGCAGCCATCAACAAAACCCTGGTGTATCAGCGAATCAGGGCCGTTCAGCACGTCAAAATCGGCGATATCCCGGACCGCATCGAGGAAACCCTTCAGGCTTTCGTAGCTGCCGGCGCTGTCTTTGACGCCGATAATGTTCGGATGCTGCGCCAGCGCGCGCGCGGTTTGCGGTTCAATGGTGTTGCCGGTGCGCGCCGGGATGTTGTAGAGAAATACCGGTACGCTCAGGGCGTCAGCAATGGCGGTATAGTGGGCGATCAGCTCATCCTGCTTTAGCGGCACAAACCAGGGGGTAATCACGGAGACCGCGTCAACGCCCAGTTGTTCGATCTGTTGACCCAGGCGGATCGTTTCGCGAGTCGACACTTCGCCAATATGCGCCACCACCGGCGCCCGACCGGCAACTTCATCCACGCAGGCTTTAGCGACGGCGATTTTTTCCGCTTCATTCAGCACAAAGAATTCGCCGTTGGTACCGCCGCAAAAAATAGCGTTGCCCGCGGCGAGCTGGCGCTGTACCTGCTGCCTTAGCGCCGGGATATTCACGGCTCCCTCTGCGGTAAAAGGCGTGACGATGGCGGTCAGAACGCCGGTAATTGAATTGCTCATTTCATCTCTTCCCTGGTGTTATTGTGCGGGGAACAGGGTGCGGTAAACCGCTTCAACCTGATCCTGGTTAACGCTGCATGGCGCATTATTCAGTAAACGCTTGACGTTCAGCGCCGCTTCGCTCAGTTCGCTGATGCTCTCTGGCGGTACGCCCAGCGCGGCAAGGTTATCGGGCAGCTGCAGGCGTTTCACCAGCGCGGCGAGCCAGGCGACCAGTGCATGGGATTTCTCTTCTTCGCTAAGCGTCAGGTCGGTTTCAGGGAGCAGATCCCAGACCTGGGCAAATTTCGCCACCGCGTGTGGGCGCACCACCTTCATACAAGGCGCCAGCAAAATGGCGTTAGCCACGCCGTGCGGCAGGTGATATTTGCCGCCTAACGGATAGGAAAGGGCATGAACCAGATGAGTGCCCGCATGGTTAATAGCCACACCGCCATAATAAGAGGCCCATAGCATCTCCAGCTTCGCCGCCAGATTGTGCGGCTCACTCACCGATAGCTCGATGTTGCGCACCAGCTTGCGCAGGCCAATCAGCGCCGCGTTATCGCTAACCGGATTGGCAACGGTCGAAGTAAAGCACTCAATAAGATGACACAGCGCGTCAATGCCGGTAGAGGAGGCGATATGCGCGGGCATGCTGGTGGTTAATTCCGGCAGCAGGGCAACATAATCCGGCAGCAGAACCGGGGAGATAATCCCCACCTTCGTATTCTGTTCCGGGATTGCCAGGATCGCGTTCGGCGTGGCTTCGGAACCGGTGCCGGCAGTGGCGGGAATTAATAACGAGGTCACCTTTTGCTGCGGCTTTTCGCCGGCCAGCAGCGCCTCAAGCCCCGGCGAGTCGGGATGCAGCAGAACCGAGAGCAGCTTGGCCACATCCAGAACGCTACCGCCGCCAATCCCGACAATTAGCTCCGGCTGGTTAGCGCTGACGAGGCGCAGAATTTGCGTCATATCATGCTGGCTTGGCTCTGCGTGTACGGAATCAACGATCTGAACCTGACGCCCTTCGTCTTCCAGAAGCGTACGGATCTGCCGTGCGGCATCGAGTTTGCCAACGTTGGCATCGGTGACCAGCAAAATGCGCTGTTTGCCGGTCAGCAGCGGTAGCAGGGCGGTAAACGCGCCCGCGCCGCTAATCAGGGTGCTGTTAATGGTTGCCACTTCTTTCTCCTGTCTTATGGATGATTAAACTTAATCATCTATTGTTCGGGTCACTCACATTGTGGGATGAAGTTATAATTTATAGCGAGATTTAATAACTTGAGCTTGCTCACATTTAATCAATTGTGATTGAATATAATCATTATCAATTTCGAACAGCTTGAAAAGGGAACATGATGGGCAGCGGCGATAACAAGGTGCTGGTTCTGGCGGATGACTTTACCGGCGCAAATGACGCGGGAGTCAGCCTGGCGGAGACGGGGATGCGGGCGGAAGTGGCGTTTAGCGCCAGCTACCAGGGAGAGGCGCAGGCGCTGATCCTCAATAGCGACAGCCGCGCGCAGCCCGCCGCAGAGGCGGCACGGCGCATCACGCATCTTTTACAGGCGGTGTTGCCGCGTTTTCAGCCGCGCTGGACGGTGAAAAAAATCGACTCCACGCTGCGCGGCAATCTCGGCGCCGAGCTGGAAGCAACGATGCGCGCGCTGAACTGCGCCGTAGCGGTTCTGGCGCCGGCTTTTCCGGCGGCTGGCCGGTTGACGCGCCGGGGTGTGTGCTATGTGCACGGCTCGCCGGTGAATGAAACCGAGTTCGCGACCGACCCGAAAACGCCGGTCAGCAGCGCGGATATCGCCGCCGTGGTCGCTCAACAAAGCGATTTGCTGTGCCGCGGGACAACGGTCGCCGGGCTGGCGGCAGAGCTGGAACAAACGGTTGAGACGCCGCGGGTGCTGATCGTCGATGCCGAAGAAAACCAGCAGTTGGATGCCATTATCGCCACGGTCGCTCTGTGCGAGCAGCGGGTGCTGCTGGTGGGGTCTGCGGGGCTATGCGACGCCCTGGCGCGTCGGCTGGCGACTATGCCGCACGGCCCGCTGCTGGCGGTGGTCGGTTCAATGAGCGAAATCGCGCAACAGCAGGTTGCCCGTCTTAATGAGCATCCGCGCGTCCGGCGGGTCGACATTGATGTGGCTATGGCCTTTGACGGCGATGCCGCCCTTGATGCCCGGCGTATCGTGGCGGTATTGAGCGAAAATAATCATTGCGTTATCACCACCCGACCCGATAGCGAGGCGCGAAAGGCGGTTGAAGCCTTGTGTCGTCGGCATGGGGTCGATCGCACCGCCCTTGGCGAGCGCATCTGCGCATACCTGGCGCGGGTCAGCGCGCTGGCCATCGCGCAGAGCCAGCCGGGAGCGCTCTATTTATCCGGCGGCGACGTGGCGATCGCCGTGGCGCAGGCGCTGGACGCCAGCGGATTTCATATTACAGGCCGGGTGGCGCAATGCGTGCCGTTCGGCAATTTTCTGGGTAGTAGCTGGCAGCGGCCGGTAATGACCAAGGCAGGCGGATTCGGAACGGAAACCACCCTGCTGGAGGTTGTGAATTTTATTGAGGAGAAAATGAGTGACTAACATCATTGCGGTAACGATGGGAGACCCGGCAGGCATTGGCCCGGAAATTATTATCAAATCGCTGGTTGAGGGGAAACTCAACGGCGCGCCGGTCGTGGTGGTGGGCTGCGCGCAGACGCTGCGGCGGATCCTGGCGATGGGGATAACCCCGCCCGCCGAGCTGCGTATCATTGATCGTCCGGAACAGGCGCAGTTCAGCGCGGGCACGATTAACGTTATCGACGAACCGCTGGCCGATCCGCAAGGACTACGCGCGGGGGAAGTGCAGGCGCAGGCGGGGGATTTAGCTTACCGCTGCATCAAGCGAGCGACCGAGCTGGCGATGGCGGGTGAGGTGTTTGCGATCGCTACCGCGCCGCTCAATAAAGAAGCGCTGCATCTGGCCGGGCACAACTTCCCGGGACATACCGAAATGCTCGCCCATCTGACGCAAACCAAAGATTTTGCGATGGTGTTATATACCGATAAGCTCAAAGTGATCCATATCTCTACCCACGTGGCGCTGCGAAAATTCCTTGATAATCTGAACCAGCCGCGAGTTGAAACGGTGATCGGCATCGCCGATAGCTTCCTGCGCCGGGTGGGTTTCACTAATCCGCGCATTGCCGTTGCCGGAGTGAACCCTCACGCCGGGGAAAACGGTCTGTTTGGCGATGAAGAGATTCGTATCGTGGGTCCGGCCGTTGAAGCGATGAAGGCCAGAGGGCTCAACGTGACCGGGCCATGCCCGCCGGACACGGTATTTATGCAGTGTCACGAAGGTCTGTTTGATATGGTGGTCGCGATGTATCACGATCAGGGGCATATTCCGCTAAAATTACTTGGATTTTATGATGGGGTAAATATTACCGCCGGCCTGCCGTTTATCCGCACTTCCGCAGACCACGGCACGGCGTTTGATATTGCCTGGACAGGTAAAGCTAAGTCTGACAGCATGGCAACCTCTATTGAGCTCGCCATGCAAATCGCACAGGAATAACATGAAGGGATATAACCGGTTAGAGCAGATTATGGATTTTCTGAAGAGCCATAATCTGGTGACAGTGGACCAGCTGGTGGCGGCGACTCACGCCTCGCCGGCGACGATTCGCCGCGACCTGATTAAGCTCGATCAGGAAGGGGTCATCAGCCGTACCCACGGCGGCGTCACGCTCAACCGGTTTATTCCTTCACAGCCCACCACCCAGGAGAAGTCCCAGCGCAGTCTGCAGGAAAAATACGCCATCGCCAGCGCGGCGGCGGCGTTAGTCAAGGCCGGGGACGCCATCGTCCTCGATGCCGGAACCACGATGATCGAACTTGCCCGGCAGATAACCCACTTGCCGCTGCGGGTGATCACCAGCGATCTGCATATCGCCCTGTTTCTCTCGGAATTTAAGCAAATTGAAGTTACCATCATCGGCGGACGCATCGACGACAGCAGCCAGTCCTGCATCGGCGATCACGGACGCCGTCTGCTGCAAAATATCTGGCCCGATCTGGCGTTCGTTAGCTGCAACGGCTGGGATCTGGAGAAGGGCGTAACCTCGCCAACGGAAGAGAAAGCGGCGCTGAAGCGGGATTTAATCGCGAACGCCCGGCGGCGCATTCTGCTGGCGGACAGCTCAAAATACGGCGCCTGGTCGCTGTTTAACATCACCCATCTCGACTCGCTCACCGACATCATCACCGATAATCATCTGCCGGAAGAGACGCGTGAACTGCTGGGGCATATCCATCCCCGGCTGATCATTGCCGACTAGCCGGGAAAGCGGGTTACGGTAGGCGGGCGATATTGGCTTTAATCACTTCCACAGAGCGGCGGAACTTCTCTGCTTCATCATCGGCCAGCTGCAGCTCAATGATCTGCTGTACGCCGCTTTGGGTAAGCACCGCGGGTACGCCTGCCGCCGCGCCGGTGATGCCGTACTCGCCATCCAGAATGCACGATACCGCCAGCGCACGATGGCTGCCGGTGAAAATATGGCGGCAGATTTCGGCGATAGTCCCGGCGACGCCGTATTCGGTGCAGCCTTTACCGGCGTAAATTTCAAATCCCAGCCTGCGCACCTTTTCCGCAATCCGCTCCCGGTCGAGAATTTGACCAGTATGCTTTTGGTACACATCGCCGATGGCGGCGCCGTAAACCGCTGAGTGCGACCAGACCGGAAACTGGGTGTCGCCATGCTCGCCGAGAATAAAGGCGTCGATGCTCTGCGCGCCGATATCCAGCTCCTGAGCCAGCACTCTGCGCAGGCGCGTGGTATCCAGCCAGACGCCGGTACCCAGCACCTGGCTGCGCGGCAGACCTGAAAGCCGCCATACCTGCCAGGTGATGATGTCGCAGGGGTTGGTGGCAATCAAAAAAATACCGTTGAAACCGCCGCTCATCATTTGCGGAATGAGGCTTTTTACAATTGTCGCCGTGTTGGTCAGTTCGTCCAGTCGAGTCTGGCCCGGTTTGAGCGCGCCGCCGGAAACGGTGAGCACCGCAATATCAACATCGGCGCAGTCGCTGGCTTCCCGCGAGGAAATCGTCATCATCCCCGGCATGTAGGCCGCCGCATCGCTCAGGTCCTGGGCGTGCGCTTCGGCGCGGGCTTTATTCAGGTCCACGAGGATTAACTCCTCGCAAATATTTTGATTCAACAGGGCATAGGCCGCAGAGGCGCCGACGTTGCCTGCCCCGATAATCATGACCTTGCGCGCTTTGGTATTCATGGTTTGTTCCTGATAAATGTCGTCATGACGCAAAATTACTGCCACTTTAGGGGGAAGCGCAAGCGAGGTGTGAAGCGATAAGTTAATGCTATGGCCGCCTGCGAGACGCTCCGCGCTACAGTATGGTCAAAAAGGAGCTTCTCTATGTACACAATCACCCCAACCCCGCAAAACCACCCGGATCTGATGGCCTTAATTGCCGAACTGGACGCGTATCAGCAGACGCTCTACCCGGCTGAGAGCAACCATTTGATCGACCTGAGCGCGCTACCGGCGGAGTCGGTTATTGCGCTTCTTATTCGCGATACGCAGCGCCACGCCGTCGGCTGCGGGGCGATCGTGCTCGGCGAAGAGGGGGTTGGCGAGATGAAAAGGGTGTTTATTCACCCGGCCCATCGCGGGCAGCAGCTGGGAGAACGACTGCTGGCCGCGCTGGAGGAAGAGGCGATAAATCGCGAATGCCATACCGTGCGCCTGGAAACGGGCATCCATCAGCACGCCGCCGTTGCGTTATATACGCGCAATGGCTACCAGACCCGCAGCGCCTTTGCGCCGTATCAGCCGGATCCGTTAAGCATCTTTATGGAGAAGATGCTGCTTGCCGATCTTCGTTCAGCAGCGCTATAAACGCGTCGAGCTGACGGGTTTTCGCCCCCCGCCGCCAGACCAGCCAGGTGGTCAGCCAGCGCCACTCTTCCGCCAGCGGCCAGGCGGAAACCTGCTGATGGCCCGGCATGCTCTCCAGCATACTGCGTGGGATCAGCGCCAGACCGGCGCCAGCAATGACGCAGGCCAGCATCCCGTGGTAGGACTCCATTTCATGGATGCGTCCCGGCGTGGCGCGATCGGCATGAAACCAGCTTTCAAAATGGCGGCGGTAGGAGCAGTTGGCGCGAAACGCATAGACGCTGGCGCCATTCACTTCACTGGCGCGCGCAATGGGCGGGTGGCCGAAGGGCGCGACGATCATCATCTCTTCGGGAAATACCGGTAACCCCTCAAGCCCCGGATGCACCAGCGGGCCGTCAACAAACGCCGCGCTCAGGTTTCCCTCCAGGACGCCGTCGATCATGGTGCCGGAAGGGCCGGTGGAGAGGGCCAGATGAATTTTGGGGTAACGTTGATTAAAGTGCGCCAGGGTTGGTGAAATGCGCACGGCGGCGGTACTTTCCAGCGAGCCGAGGGAAAACAGCCCCTGAGGTTCATCTCCGGCGACCACCATTCTCGCCTCATCTACCAGGGCGAGGATCTGCTGGCTATAGCGTAAAAAGCTATGCCCGGCGGGCGACAGGCGCAGACGCTGGTTTTCGCGAATAAACAACTCTACGCCGAGATCCGCCTCCAGCTGGCGAATGCGCGTGGTCAGGTTCGACGGCACGCGATGCACCTTCTGCGCGGCCTGGGTAATGCTGCCAGTGCTGGCGACGGCGTTAAACATTTCAAGCTGGGTCAGGTCCATGGCATTCTTCTTTTGTGAACAGGTTGCTTAATATTATTCATTTTTAATGAAGGGTAGGGTAAGCCAGAATAAGGTCACTTCGCAATCAACACAGAGAGATTAACGATGAATGTATCTGCCACTCATGCGGTTTCCGTGAACCCGACCACAGGTGAAACCATATCGTCTCTACCCTGGGCGAGCGAGCAAGAAGTCGATTCGGCCGTTGCCCTTGCGGAACAAGCTTATCGTCAGTGGCGCAACGTTAGCGTTGCGGAACGCGCGGCAGCGCTGCGTCATGTCGGTAACGCGATGCGCGCGCGCGGCGAAGCGCTGGCGCAAATGATTAGCCTGGAGATGGGAAAACCGATCGCTCAGGCGCGCGGGGAGGTCGCGAAATCGGCAAATCTCTGCGACTGGTATGCCGAGCACGGACCGGCGATGCTCAAAACCGAAGCGACGCTGGTTGAAGATAATAAAGCGGTCATTGAGTACCGGCCGATGGGCGCTATCCTCGCCATCATGCCCTGGAATTTCCCGGTGTGGCAGGTGCTTCGCGGCGCGGTACCGATTCTGCTGGCGGGCAACAGCTATCTGCTTAAGCATGCGCCAAACGTACTGGGAAGCGCGGCGATGATCGGTGAAATCTTTGCCGCAGCCGGCGTTCCGGCCGGGGTGTTTGGCTGGGTGAATGCCACCAACGATAGCGTTTCGCAGATGATCAACGATTCGCGTATCGCCGCGGTGACCGTTACCGGCAGCGTGCGGGCCGGGAAGGCGATTGGCGCGCAGGCCGGCGCGGCGTTGAAAAAATGCGTCCTGGAGCTGGGCGGTTCGGATCCGTTTATCGTGCTCAACGATGCCGACCTCGACGAGGCGGTGAAGGCGGCGGTGATCGGCCGCTACCAGAACACCGGGCAGGTCTGCGCCGCGGCGAAGCGTTTTATCGTCGAGGCGGGCATTGCCGAGGCCTTTACGCAGAAATTTGTCGCCGCCGTCGCCGCGCTCAAAATGGGCGATCCGCGCGATGAACAGAACTACATCGGGCCGATGGCGCGTTTCGATCTGCGCGATGAGCTGCATGAGCAGGTGCGCGCGACCTTAAAAGAAGGAGCGACCCTGCTGCTGGGCGCAGAAAAAATCGCCGGCGCGGGCAACTACTATGCGCCGACGGTGCTGGGCAACGTCACCGCTGAGATGACCGGCTTCCGCCAGGAGCTGTTTGGCCCGGTGGCGACAATTACCGAAGCTCGCGATGCCGACCACGCGCTGGCGCTGGCGAACGATAGCGAGTTTGGCCTTTCTGCAACGGTATATACCACCAGCGAAGCACAGGCCCAACGCTTTGCCGATGAGCTGGAGTGCGGCGGCGTGTTTATTAACGGCTACTGCGCCAGCGATGCCCGCGTGGCGTTCGGCGGCGTGAAGAAAAGCGGATTTGGCCGCGAGCTCTCCCATTTTGGTCTGCATGAATTCTGCAACGTACAGACCGTCTGGAGAGATCGCCGCTAGACTGCGGAAAAATCCCCGGGTTGCGGCTCACGCTTGACCCGGGCTACCGATTCGTGCGATTTGCCGGTTTGGTCGCCCTGACAGGCCCCGCTGACGAGCGACCCTTCACCCTGGCGATGCAGGAGCAACAAAGAGGCTGTTTCTTCGCGCCAGCTGCGCCTATAATTACCGCCCGAATTTTGATGTTGGCAAGGAGCCGCGCGTGGCGACGGTAATTAATAACGCAATGCTCGATGCCATTCTGGCTGAAGTCAGGCCGCTGATTGGCCGCGGTAAAGTGGCGGACTATATTCCTGCCCTGGCCAGGGTCAGCGGCGATAAGCTCGGCGTGGCAATCTGTACGGTGGACGGTCAGCACTGCAGCGCCGGTGACGCCCACGAGCGTTTCTCGATTCAATCTATCTCCAAAGTCCTCAGTCTGGTGGTGGCGATGAACCACTATCAGGAAGAGGAGATCTGGCAGCGGGTGGGTAAAGATCCCTCCGGCCAGCCTTTTAATTCGCTGTTGCAGCTGGAAATTGAGCAAGGCAAACCGCGTAACCCGTTTATTAACGCCGGGGCGCTGGTGGTCTGCGATATGCTGCAAAGCCGTCTTAGCGCGCCCCGTCAGCGGATGCTGGAAATCGTGCGGCGCCTGAGCGGGGTGAGCGATATTGCCTACGATCCGGTGGTCGCCCGCTCGGAGTTCGATCATTCGGCGCGTAATGCCGCCATTGCCTGGCTAATGAAATCCTTCGGCAACTTTCACAACGATGTTGCCACGGTACTGCAAAACTATTTTCACTACTGTTCGCTGGAGATGAGCTGCGTAGAGCTGGCGCGTACCTTTCTGTTCCTTGCCGACCGGGGTATCGCCCCGCATCTTGCGACGCCGGTTATCGCCCCCATTCAGTCGCGGCAGGTCAACGCTTTGATGATGACCAGCGGCATGTACCAGAACGCCGGTGAGTTTGCCTGGCGCGTCGGTTTACCGGCGAAATCCGGCGTCGGCGGCGGGATTGTGGCCATCGTTCCGCAGGAGATGGCGATTGCGGTCTGGAGCCCCGAGCTCGATGACGCCGGGAACTCGCTGGCCGGGATCGCTTTACTGGAAAAACTGACGCAAAAACTGGGGAGGTCGGTATTCTGATGGTGCCCATAGAAAATCTGTTCGCCCGCCTGCAGCGCTCCACTTTTCGCTCCCGCTTTCGCCTCGGCGTAAAGGAACGGCAGTATTGCTATGATAAGGGGGCGGAAGTTATCGACCAGCACGCGGCGGATTTTATCGCCAGGCGCCTGGCTCCGGCGCAAATTCCTAACGATGGCAAACAGACTCCGATGCGCGGACACCCGGTATTCATCGCCCAGCACGCCACCGCGACCTGCTGTCGCGGCTGCCTGGAAAAGTGGCACGCTATCCCTCGGGGGCGGGGCCTCAGCGAGGCAGAACAGCGCTACGTGGTGCAGGTGATTCACCACTGGCTGGTGATCCAGATGAACTCGCCGGACCGCGGCAGAGCATAATTCATCGGGCGTCGGTATATGCCTGATAATTATTCTCATGATATGATGAACCGCTAACTAATTATTAACATAATAATTGCCTGAAACAATTAGACGGATAATCATGAATGTCTCCACTGTCGATTCGGTCATTCACGCTGTTTCGTGAGGAACAACCCGTGCGTGATGCGCTGGTGTTGTTCACTTTAACGCTACTCCTGCATTTCTTTGGCGCGATGCTGCGTCTGGTACAAGAACTGTCGTTTTTCTGGCCGCTGAATGCGGTAATGGCGGGGATTTTTGCGCGTTATATCTGGCTAAATCGCAGTTATTTTTACGCCATCTGTTTTGCCGCCATGCTGGTATATGACGGTTTAACCTCGCGCTGGGGGATGGGCTTCGCCTCCTTCCTGATCAACTTCTCCAATCTCGTTTTTATTGTCACTCTGGCGCAGCTCATTTTATGGGACAAGCGCCGGACGGACTCGATGCCGGGACCGATTAACGCGCTTAGCCTGTTTTGCTACTGCCTGCTGGCGGCGCTGCTCTGCGCCGCCGTGGGCGCGTTGGGGTCGGTAGATGTCGAGCGCGCAACGTTTATCCCGCAGCTGGCGGACTGGTTTAGCGAACAGTTCTCAACCGCCGTGCTGATCCTGCCGTTTATCTTGACCCTCACGCTCCCTTCGGCGTTCGGGCGTTTTCGCCTGCGCCAGCTGCTGCCGGCGATTGCGCTGGTGCTGTCGATTGTGCTCGGCGTAGCGGTTGGCGGCGCCGGGAGCATCACCTTCCCGTTACCGGCGCTGATCTGGTGCGCTATTCGCTACCCGCTGCCGCTGACCTGTCTGCTGACCTTTATTACCGGCATTAGCGAAATTCTGCTGGTGGCGAACTCGCTTATCCACCTTTCACCCGATAGCCGGATGCAGCCGTGGCAGCTGTTTTCGACGCGTCTGGGGATCGCTGCGATGCTGATAAGCCCTGTTATCGTCGCTTCCAGCGTTGAGGCGATTAATAATCTGGTCAAACAGCTGGCCCTGCGTGCCGACTTTGACTTCCAGACTCGGGTCTATTCCCGCTCTGGGTTAAGCGAAGCGCTGAAGCGCCAGCCGATCGCGGAAAATACGCTGCTAACGGTGATGGTGCTGGATATCGACGGCTTCAAGCAGGTCAACGATCGCTGGGGACATGAATGCGGCGACTGTATGCTGGCCCAGTTTGCGCAGCAGGTGCGGCAGCTGGTGGGAGAAGAGGGCATGGTCGCGCGTATCGGCGGGGAAGAGTTTGCCGTCGCAGCGCTGACCTCATCCGGTCAGGAAGCGCGGCTGCTGGCAGAAAAAATTCGCCAGGGCATTGAAGCGCAAACTTTCACCTGGGGACAGAGCAAAATCCAGCTGACTATCAGCATGGGGCTCGAGAGCCAGCCGCTTGGCGCCGCCAGAATTACGGATCTGTTCAACCAGCTGCTGATGGCTGCCGACGATTATATGATTCAGGCGAAAAATGCCGGGCGCAATCGTATTTTTACGCAAAAGATGGCCTGAATCCTACGATAAGAAAATACGATGATAGATTTACTTGTGTTAAATATAAGTTAAAAAATATAGTGATGTGGTCAATTTCAAGGAGTTACCGATGACCACATCCTTTTCTCTGCGCACGCTTTCGCGTGACGATATTCTCGAACATCTTTCTGAATTAACCGATATCCTCGTCAGCTGCGTCAACGGCGGGGCCTCAGTGAGCTTTATGCTGCCTTTCGCCTCTGAAACCGCGACGGCGTTCTGGCTGCGAATGGCGCAGAGCGTGGCAGCCGGGGAGCGGGTCGTCATCGCCGCGGCGGATGAGCAGCAGCGGCTCGTCGGCACGGTGCAGCTCATTCTCGACCAGCCGGAAAACCAACCGCATCGCGCCGATGTCGCTAAACTTCTGGTTCACCAAAATGCGCGTCGCCTGGGTCTGGCGAATGCGCTGATGGCCAGGCTGGAAGCGATCGCGCGCGAGCAGGGCAAGAGCGTTCTGGTGCTGGATACGGCGACCGGCAGCGGAGCCGAGAATTTTTACGTGCAATGCGGTTGGGAAAAGGCCGGGGAAATTCCCCGCTATGCGCTGATGCCGGACGGCGAACTGACGGCGACATCGCTGTTCTATAAACTTTTGTAATCTCATCATAGACTGCAACCTGCCTCATTCACACGCCCCGGCAGCTGAGTTGATAAGCCGCCGGGGCTTGTCTCCCTCGCCGCGTTACCCGGCCATGTCTTCGCTCCGACTATTGCCCGATTAAACGCTGTGCAAACGGTTCACCGTTTTGTCGTGCAGAGAGAAATATTTCGGCGACAAATTTGATATTGCATACAGCTTTGATCAAAACGGGGTTTCACCTGGCTAAAAACCTGATAACTTATTGGACCAATTACTCAGGTTGTATGACTACTCTATGAGGGAACCCATTGTGAAAACACTAAACCGTCGCGATTTCCCGGGCGCGCAGTACCCTGAACGTATCATTCAGTTTGGCGAAGGCAACTTCCTGCGCGCGTTTATCGACTGGCAGATCGATCTGCTGAACGAGCATACCGACCTGAATTCCGGCGTGGTGATCGTGCGTCCGATTGAGAGCGCATTCCCGCCGTCTCTCAGCATCCAGGACGGCCTCTATACCACGATTGTTCGCGGCCTGAATGAGAAGGGCGAAGCGGTGAGCGATGCGCGTCTGATTCGATCGGTAAATCGTGAAATCAGCGCCTATGCCGATTATGAGGAGCTGCTGCGTCTGGCGCATAATCCGGATATGCGCTTTGTGTTTTCCAATACCACTGAGGCCGGGATCAGCTACCACGCCGGCGACCGCTTTGACGATGCGCCAGCGGTAAGCTATCCGGCAAAATTGACTCGCCTGCTGTTTGAACGCTACAGCCACTTCTCCGGCGCGGCGGATAAAGGTTGGGTGATCATTCCCTGCGAGCTGATTGATTACAACGGCGAGGCGCTGCGTGAACTGGTGCTGCGCTATGCCCAGGAGTGGGCGCTGCCGGAAGCGTTTATCACCTGGCTGGATGAGGCGAACGCCTTCTGTTCTACGCTCGTAGACCGTATCGTGACCGGCTATCCGCGTGATGAAGCCGCGCAGATTGAAGAACAGCTGGGGTATAAAGACGGTTTCCTCGATACCGCTGAACATTTCTACCTGTTTGTTATTCAGGGGCCGAAGTCCCTGGCCGCAGAGCTGCGTCTGGATAAGCTGCCGCTTAACGTCCTGATCGTGGACGATATTAAGCCGTATAAAGAGCGTAAAGTGGCGATTCTTAACGGCGCGCACACCGCGCTGGTGCCGGTCGCCTTCCAGGCGGGTCTCGATACCGTGGGCGAGGCGATGAACGATAAGGAAATCTGCGCTTTCGTTGAGAAAGCGATTTACCAGGAGATCATTCCTGTTCTCGACCTGCCGCGCGATGAGCTGGAGTCTTTCGCCAGTGCGGTCACTGGCCGTTTCCGCAACCCGTATATTAAGCATCAGCTGTTGTCTATCGCGCTTAATGGCATGACCAAATACCGCACCCGCATTCTGCCGCAGCTGTTGGCGGCGCAGAAGAAAGAGGGCAAGCTCCCGTCGCGCCTGACCTTCGCACTGGCAGCGCTGATCGCGTTTTATCGCGGCGAACGTAACGGTGAGAGCTATCCGGTTCAGGATGATGCTGAATGGATGGAGCGCTACAAGGCGCTATGGGCCCAGCATCGGGATGCGCAAATCACCACCGGCGAGCTGGTAAAAGCCGTACTGTCCGTTGAATCCCACTGGGAGCAGGACCTGAGCAAAGTTTCAGGCCTGGTCGAGCAGGTGACGCAGGATCTGGATGCGATTCTGCGCGACGGCATGCGCGCCGCCGTTCAGCCGCTGTGCTGATATAGCGCAGGGCGCCGCCCGACGAGCAGATAAGGACGGATTATCGGCCAGATAAGCTGCCAGCCGCCGTCCGCTCGTCATCCGGGCGCAACGCCTGAGCAGAATTAGCATTAATTTCAACCCGGCCACCGCCGGGTTATTTTTGAATCTTAATTAGTTACAACATACTTTTAGTTTTTTCTTTCACGCAGGTCTGGCAGATCGTGCAAAATGGGTCCGGCAACAAAGGTGGGGCAATTAAGAGAAAAAGATGAATTGTGTGCCGGGCGCTTGAACTAATTATTGCACCGGAAAATAATGCCTTATCAAAACGAGGAGTCGGCCCATGGTCATTGAGATTCGCGAACCCGATCGGCAGGATAAAGCACAGTGGTTATCGCTTTGGCAGGGTTATACCCGTTTCTACGGTAGCCCGCAGCCAACGGAGGTCACAGAATACACCTGGCAGCGGATGCTCGATGCCGCTTCGCCGATGCTGGGTCGTTTCGCGGTGGTGGATGGCAATGTGGTGGGCTTTGCGATTTGTATCCTCCACGAAGGAACATGGGTTAAGACGCCCATTTGCTATCTGGAAGATCTGTTTGTCGCCCCGCAGATGCGCGGGCAAGGCATCGCCAGAACCTTAATACAGGCGCTGCAAACGGAAGGAAAAGAGAAAGGGTGGTCGCGCCTGTACTGGCACACTCGCACCGACAATCCGGCACGGCGTCTGTATGATGAATTCACGCCAGCCGATGACTATGTTCGTTACCGCGTGACGCTCTGACAATCTGAGATTAAGAAGTTGTTAAGCTTTTCCCTGTAAAACAGGGGAAACGGCTCAGGAGAAACAAATATGGAAAAACGCATAGAAACGGTGGTGAATTTAATCATGTTTCTTTCGCTGTTGGCCACCGCGTGGGATCTCTCCCTGGTTCATCACCTTGCCTGGTAAATCAGACCCTACGGCGCCTGCTCCTGACGCCGTAGTATTCTCGTTCTGACTCCCTTTATTCCTTTACTTTCAGCCGCCGGGCTAACGGCGCGCGACGATAAACAGGCGCGGAAATAATAACAATACCTTTCCGTTACACTGTAACGGATAGTGCCGCTTCAACTCTTCCAGATAGCGCTTGAGAAACGCTTCGCGCTGTGGCTCATCAAGTGGCTGTAAAAATGGTCTCAGGCCCGTTGACTGCAGCCATTCGATAATGGCCTGATGCGATGCCAGCGGGTGATAGTAGGTGGTGCGCCAGATATCCACCTCGCAGCCGCAGGCAGTGAGCATATCATAATACTCCTGTACCTCTGGCAGCGGATGCCGTCCGCTGGCCGGGTGCCCAAGCTCTTCTGCAACCTGACGCATCAGGGTATGGGACGGCTCCTGCCAGTTAACGGGCATCTGCACCGCCAGTACGCCGTTTTCTGCAAGATTGCTCACCAGAAAAGGGAACAGCCGCTGATGATCCGGGAGCCATTGCAGCGAAGCATTGGCGTATATCAGATCCGCCGGACGCTCCGGGCGATAAGCGGCAATATCCGCATCAACGAACCCACAGTTCGGCAACCTTTGTGAGGCCTCTTCCAGCATTGCCGGGGAATTATCAATGCCGATAATCGTCGCGTCCGGCCAGGCATCTTGCAGCAGAGCGGTGCTGTTGCCTGGCCCGCAGCCTAAATCAACGGCCAGCGTCACGGGATGATGGGCAATGCGCGCAAGAAGCTCGGCGGCAGGCCGCGTTCGCTCAGCGCCAAATTGCAAATAGAGTGAGGGATTCCAGTCTGCCATAGTACGCTCCGGTTGCGAGAAACTCGTCCAACAGCATAGACGGCAATGTGCATCTGGCAAAGCAGCAAGTTCGGCTGAGTCATATTGTGACGTTGTCACTTCTACATGTGCCGGGCGGGTCACGGTACTCCTGTAGACAACAGGCTAGAGTATGCGCGCAATTCTCTGGTCAATGGGTATGAAATGGCTTTAATCATTAAGATGTTACTTGAGAACCGGCTTGGTAAGGACAAGGATAAACTGTTGCAGGTGAAACCTGGGCTAAGCCTTGTTGTTGAGGATGAAACCTGCCGGGTTCTGTTTGATACCGGCCCTGACGGCAGCTTTTTGCATAATGCGCAGCGCATGGGGGTTTCTTTATCTAACCTGACCGCCACGGTACTTTCTCACGGTCATTATGACCACTGCGGCGGCGTGCCGTGGCTGCCGGACAATAGCCGTATTATTTGCCATCCGCAGGTCGGGCAAACGCGCTATTCGGCGTTATCGATCGGCGGGCATCGCGTAAAGGTCAAAAAGCTGTCGCGAGAGATCGACTATTCCCGCCACCGCATGGAATACAGTCGCCAGCCGTTGGCTATCAGCGAGCGGCTGATGTGGTCAGGTGAGATCGCGGTTGCCAGGCCGCGAGCTTATGGCGTGCTGGCGGGGCTATCCCCAGCGGAGGATTATATTGCCGATGAGGGCGTACTGATTTACCGCTCGACGCGAGGCTTAATCATTATTTGCGGCTGCGGACATCGCGGCTTGATCAATACCCTTCGCCACTGTCAGAAGGTTACCGGCGTCCAGCAGATATACGCCATCATCGGCGGACTTCATCTGCGCCGCGCGCCGCCGTGGAGAATACGCCAGATAAAGCAATTTTTGCACCAGCAGAAGGTGGAGAAAGTGATGGCCTGCCATTGTACCGGTTCGTGGGGACGCTGGTGGTTATCGGCGGATAGTGCCCCGGCGACCGGCGATACGTTAGTACTGGATCAGGGATGACGTGTACGGCTGCTGATTACATATAAATAACACTTTGGCTATTTATTAAATACATCGACGCCGCGCTATACACCTTCCCCCTGGGGGAAGGTCAAACGTTAATTTTGCGATGACGTGTAAATATTTATCGAGAAACTTCATTCTATTTAACTCGCGGTTTTAATTATGTAATAGCGTTTAATTCTTTGGGCGGGTGTGCTTTAATTCAGCGGTCGTCCTATTGCGAATATTACTATGATTCAGTCACTACAGGCATTATTCAAACAAGCCACCCGACGCCGGCTTCGCATCCGCGCCGGGCTTGTTATTGCCTGTTGGTTGCTACTCAATCTACAGCTTGCCGTCGCGGCGCACCACGGCGGCCAGCAGCAGCCGGTCACGCCGCAGGTGCAAATTCATCACATCGTTGATGGCATGATGACCATGTCCGGCATGGATAACGTCGGGCAGAAAGTCATCTGTGAGAAACACTGCGACCCCGACACTGCGCAACCTAATACCTCCACCTCTCTACAGCTGAATGCATTGCCCGCCGAAACCACCCTGCTGGTGGTTTCGCCGCAGCAGGAGATTTGCGCTGAACGTATGGACTGGCACACGCCGCCCGTCACCGGTCCGACGGCTGAAATACGTTTCTGCCGTTTCAGAGAATAAAGCTCCGTTAAAAAACATCCATCAGAACTGCCCGTTCTGCGGGCGACTTTATGTTTTTTTCGGAGTATTAATTATGCGTTCGACCTCTATTTTTCTGCTTTTTACCAGCGTTCTGACCTTTTCTTTCACCGCATTTTCCGCCAGCGCGGAAGATGGCGCGATGCATCAGCATAATATGTCCGCGATGGCGGAAATGCCGGGGATGAATAAGCCCGAGAATACCGCCGCGCTTTATTCGGCAAGCGGGGTGATTAAAGCCTGGCGCGAAGATGCAGTGGTGATTGCCCATTCTCCGGTTCCCGGGCTGAACTGGCCGGCGATGACGATGAGCTTTGCGCTCGATGGACATCAAGATAAAAAGCTGCCGGTGGGACAGCAGGTCGATTTCACCTTCCGCCAGACCGACTCCGGCTACGCGCTCGTTTCGATTATCGCGCAATAATTCCGGAGTCATTATGCACATCTTAACTAAGGCGGCCTGCGGGCTGCCGCTCTTGCTGTCGCTGACGTCCACCAGCGGCTGGGCGACGACGCTCTCTGAGGCCCTGTCGGCGGCGGAAAGCTACTCTGCCGAGCTCTCCGCCAACGATCATCAGGTTAACGCTTTGAAGAATATGGCGGATTCCGCCATGGAGCTTCCCGATCCGAAGCTTAAGTTTGGTCTTGAAAACGTCCCGTTGGGGGGAAGTAACGCCAGCCGCCTGACCCGCGAGGGCATGACCATGCAGCGGATTGGCGTAATGCAGGACTACGTCAGCAGCACCAAGCGCGAGCGCAAAGCCGACTCGATAACCGCCGACGCGCGACGAACCGCCGCCAACGCCGATGTTATCCGCGCCAGGCTACAGCGGGAAACCGCTCAGGCGTGGCTGGCGTTGGCGGTAGCGCAGAAGTCGCTGCGCTCGGTACAGGCGCTGATTAGCGAAACCTCCCGGCAAATTGGCGTGCATAAGGCGGCCGTCAGCAGCGCCAGCGCTACCCCCGGCAGCGTGCTCGACGTCGAACTGGCGCTCAATGCTATGAAAAATGAGCAAGATAACGCCCGGCGCGATGTGCAGATCGCTCAGGCGCGTCTGATGCAGCTAACCGGTAAGGATATCCGCGTTATTTCCGGCCCGCTGCCGCGCATTGAGCGCCTGCCTGCCGATGAAGCGACCTTAATTGAGGGGATAAAACTTCATCCAGAAGTGATTCAGGCCGCGCGTGAGGCTGATCTGGCTAAAGCAAAATCCGGGCAGTCGGAAGTGGCGGCGATCCCCGACGTAGGCGTTGAGGTGTATTACGCCAGACGCGGAGATGACTATGACGACATGGTCGGCGTTATGTTTACCGTCGATTTGCCGGTTTTTCAGGGTAAACGTCAGGATAAAGACCACGCTGCGGATGTCTCCCGAACCTATGAAGCCAACGATCGGTTGACCTTATTGATGCGCGAGCATCAGGCGCAGCAGTATCAGCTGATCGCGCAGTATAACGCCGCGAAAGCCATTTACGATCGCCAGCAAAGCGAGGTCCTGCCGCTGCTGCGCAAGAAGGTGAGTCTCGTCAATGCCCAGTATCGGGGCGGCAGCTCCGCGCTGCCTGAACTGCTCGCCGCCCGTCGCGACCTGCTGAACGGGGAAATCGCCAGCAACAACGCCGAGAAAGCGCTCGCTGACGCGTGGGCCGCCGTTCGCTACCTTATTCCACAGGATGTTAAATAATGAAGCTGAAAACTGCTTTTACCCTTGTGGCGCTGGCCGTCGCTCTTGCCGCCGCGGGCGGATACTGGCTGGGATCGCGGAACGCCTCGACTGTCACTCCGGGCGGAACCGAAACGGCTGCGGGACGCAAAGTGCTCTACTGGTACGACCCGATGACCCCCGGTACCCGTTTTGATAAACCGGGCAAATCGCCGTTTATGGATATGGACCTGGTTCCGCGTTATGCCGATGAAGAGGCTGACGATGATGCGGGAGGGGTGAAGATTAGCACCCGCCAGCAGCAAAATCTTGGCGTACGCACGGCGAGCGTTTCCCGTCAGCCACTGGCGCCGGAGCTTAACGCTTTTGCTACCGTCGCCGTGGACGAACGCGGCGTCGAGACGGTGCCGGCGCTGGCCAACGGCTTGATTGAGAAACTCTACGTTAACGCCTCTCAGCAGTTTGTGAAAAAGAACGAGGCGCTGGCCGAACTGTGGATCCCGCAGTGGGCGGCGGCGCAGCAGGAGTATCTGGCGGTGAGGCGGCTGGGCGACAGCGGGCTGACCGCCGCCGCTCGCGATCGTCTGCAGCTGCAGTTTATGCCGGAAGCGATTATCCACAGCGTTGAGCGCAGCGGGAAACCGCAAACCCGGATGACGGTACGCGCGCCGCACGATGGTTATGTCAGCAAGCTGGATGTGCGCACCGGCGCGCAGGTCACCCCAGCCCAGCCGCTGTTCGAGCTGGCCCGCCTCGACCCGGTATGGGTCGTGATTGATTATCCGCAAAGCCAGGCCAGCCTGCTGCGCGTGGGTAGCCGGGTGACGGCGACCACCGGCAGTTGGCCCGGGAGCGTTTTTCAGGGCTCCGTGCGCGAGCTACTTCCCGATCTGGAAGCGACCACCCGCACCTTAAAGGCCCGGGTAGTTTTGAACAATCCGCAGCATCAGCTCAAACCCGGTATGTACCTGAACGTTCAGCTGGCCGAGGCGCATCAGGCGCGCGCCGTTCTGACCATCCCTGAAGAGGCATTGATTGCCACGGGTAGCAGCAATCGGGTGTTAATTGCCGATGGCGAGGGGCATTTTCGTCCGGTCGAAGCGATCGTCGGGCGCACGCAAAATGGTCTGGTCGAGATAAAATCCGGCCTCAAAGAGGGCCAGAAGGTGGTCACCTCCGGACAGTTCCTGATTGACTCCGAAGCGAGCCTGCGCAGCGCGCTGCCGCAAATGGCCGGGGAGGATCCGCAGGAAAAAAGCTATACCACGCAAGGGGTCATCAAAGCTGTAACCGATGGGGCGGTGACCATCGCCCACCAGCCGGTGCCGGCGCTGAAGTGGCCGGCGATGATCATGGATTTTGCCATTACGCCGCAGCAGCAGGGACAGATGCGCCCCGGCGAGTCGGTTATGTTTAGCTTCGTCCTGACCGACGATGGAGCGCGAGTCACCTCGATGATGCCGATGAACGGCGCTAAGGAGCAGCCATGATTGCCGCCGTTATCCGCTGGTCGTTACGCAACCGTCTGCTGGTACTGCTGGCGTCGCTGATTATGGCCGCCTGGGGCGTCTGGTCGATACAGCAGGCGCCGCTGGATGCGCTACCGGATCTCTCCGATACCCAGGTGATTATTCGCGTAAGCTATCCGGGAAAAGCGCCGCAAATTGTCGAAGATCAGGTGACCTATCCGCTGACCACCACCATGCTGTCGGTGCCGGGGGCGAAAACCGTGCGCGGTTTTTCCAGCTCCCGCGTGCTGGAGTACCTGAGCCAGATCCAGAGCAGCCTGCCGCCGGAAGCGAAAGCTTCGCTGGGGCCGGATGCTACCGGCGTTGGCTGGGTGTTTGAATATGTGCTTACCGATAAAAGCGGTCAGCATAGCCTCGGGGATTTGCGAGCGATTCAGGACTGGATCCTGAAATATGAACTGAAAACCGTGCCGGACGTATCGGAGGTCGCCAGCGTCGGCGGAATGGTCAAAGAGTATCAGGTGATCCTTAATCCTGACCGCCTGCGGGCCCTGAACGTTACCCACGAACAGGTTATCAGCGCGATTCAGAGCGCCAACCAGGAGGGCGGCGGCTCGGTACTGGAACTGGGTGAAGCTGAATATATGGTGCGCACCACCGGCTATCTGAAGTCCATCGACGACTTTAAGCAGGTCGTTATCGCTGCGCGTGACGGTGTGCCGGTGCTGCTGTCCGACGTTGCCAGCGTGCGCCGGGGGCCGGCGATCCGGCGCGGCGTCGCCGAGCTCAACGGTGAAGGCGAAGTGGCCGGGGGAATCATCATTATGCGTTCGGGCAAAAATGCCCTGACCACCATTAATGCGGTGAAGGCGAAACTGGCTGAGGTGCAAAAAAGCCTGCCCGCAGGGGTAGAAATAGTGCCGGTTTATGACCGTTCGCAGCTGATTAAAAATTCAGTCGAAACCCTGACCCACAAGCTTATCGAAGAGTTTATCGTTGTGGCGGTGGTCTGCTCGCTGTTTCTGTTCCATTTCCGCAGCGCGCTGGTGGCGATGATCACGCTGCCGCTGGGGATCCTCGGCGCATTTATCGTGATGCACTATCAGGGCGTCAGCGCCAATATGATGTCGCTTGGCGGAATTGCGATCGCCATCGGAGCCATGGTCGATGCGGCAATCGTAATGATTGAAAATATGCATAAGGTGCTGGAGCAGTGGCGGTATGAGCATCCTGAGCGCCAGCCGTCTTCCGCCGACTACTGGCAAATTGCCCTACATGCGGCATCGGAGGTGGGGCCCGCGCTGTTTTGCAGCCTGCTGATCATTACCCTGTCGTTTATTCCGGTATTCACCCTCGAGGCGCAGGAGGGCAAGATGTTCTCGCCGTTGGCTTTCACCAAAACCTGGTCGATGGCGGTGGCCGCCGGGCTTGGGATCACCCTGGTTCCGGTGCTGATGGGCTACTTTATTCGCGGCAAAATCCCTGATGAGGCCGCTAATCCGCTCAACCGCTGGCTGATACGCGCCTATGAGCCGCTGCTGGATAAGGTCTTGCAGTGGCCGAAGGCAACGCTGGCGGCGGCGGGCCTGCTGCTGGTCGCCACGCTATGGCCGCTGGCGCAGCTCGGCAGCGAATTCCTGCCGCAAATCGACGAGGGCGACCTGCTGTATATGCCATCCACGCTGCCGGGGATCTCCAGCCGCGAAGCCGCCCGCCTGCTGCAGCAGACCGACCGTCTGATCAAGACGATTCCTGAAGTACAAAGCGTGTTCGGCAAGGCCGGTCGGGCGGAGAGCGCCACCGATCCGGCGCCGCTGACCATGCTGGAAACCACCATTCAGTTCAAGCCGAAAAGCGAATGGCGGCCCGGTATGACCATGGATAAGCTGATCGGCGAACTGGACAGTGCGGTAAAAGTGCCGGGCATCGCCAACGTCTGGGTACCGCCGATTCGCAATCGCCTGGATATGCTGGCGACCGGCATTAAAAGCCCGGTCGGCATCAAAGTGAACGGCAACAATCTGGCGGAGATCGAAAAAACCGCTGAGGAGATTGAGCGCATCGTGCGTCATGTCCCGGGGGTGACCTCGGCGCTGGCGGAGCGCCTTGACGGCGGTCGCTATATCGATATCGCTATCGATCGGCTGAAAGCCGCCCGCTACGGCGTGTCGGTGAAGGAGCTGCAATCGGTCGTCGCCAGCGTGGTGGGCGGCGATAACATTGGCGAGACTATCGAGGGGCGTGAACGCTATCCGATAAACGTGCGCTATCCGCGCGAAATGCGCGACTCGCTGCAGAAGCTGCGCGATCTGCCGGTGGTAACCAGCAGCGGGGCGCAGGTGACGCTCGCCGAGCTGGCGGATATTGCTATCACCGATGGCCCGCCGATGCTAAAAAGCGAAAACGCCCGTCTGTCGGACTGGATCTACGTCGACATTCGCGGGCGCGATCTGAAATCCGCGGTTGATGAAATGCAGCGCGAGGTCAGCAAACAGGTCAGGCTGCCGGATGGCATCTCGCTGACGTGGTCCGGGCAGTACGAGTATCTGGAACGCGCTACCGCGAAGCTCAAAATCGTGCTGCCGTTTACTCTGATGATTATCTTTATCCTGCTTTACGTCACCTTCGGTCGCGTTAAAGATGCGCTGTTGATTATGGGCACGTTGCCGTTTTCGCTGATCGGCGGCGTCTGGTTGCTCTGGCTGCTGGGCTATAACCTGTCGGTGGCCGCCGCCGTTGGCTTTATTGCGCTTGCCGGCGTGGCCGCGGAGTTCGGGGTAATTATGGTGCTCTATTTAAACCAGGCGCTCGCGAAGCGGCGCGGTGAGCTTAATGACCGGACGCTCAACGAAGCGATACACGAAGGAGCCGTGCTGCGCGTGCGCCCGAAAGTAATGACCGTCGCGACGATTATGGCCGGGCTGCTGCCGATTATGTGGGGTGGCGGTACAGGTTCAGAAGTGATGCAGCGTATTGCCGCGCCGATGATCGGCGGGATGATCACCGCGCCGCTGCTGTCGATGCTGGTGATCCCGGCGGTCTATCTTCTGACGCACCGCAACAAACCCTAAAGTGCAACGCCCGGGCCAGGCGGCTCGGGCGTGAATCAGTCGGCGTTTTTGAGATCGGACGCGCGTTTGGCGGTGGCGTAGACAAAGTCCAGCATCGGCTCGAGGTCGGTATCGTAGCCGGCCTGAATGATTTTGCCCCGCAGCCATTCGATCTCACTGGTAATATCCGGGTGAAAGATATTGTTGTCCTGCGCTTTGCGTAGCCACTTGAGCAGGAAATTATTTTTCCCGCGGATACCGCCCGATTTCTTCGATTTTGCGTGTATTTTCAGCGCCACCAGAATGCAGTAATAGAAATGAACGCGCTGATTAAAACTTTGGTGCATGTCTTTTATTCCCGCCAGAATCAGGTTGCGGCCGGGCATGGACCTTAAACATGCGGTCTCTGATATTCACCCGTGCCACCATCGCGCCGCTTGCCAGGCGCCGGGGCGATGGTGGCACGGAAGCCGAATTGCAGTCAAATATTGATTATTTTTTTACCCATATTTGCGTCAGGGGTCGCGCGAAGAGTATTCCTCAGGTTCGCGGCAGAGCAGCGCGTTGTTGCAGGTAAATGCGCAAAACCAGGATAAATGCCAGCGCGACCACCGCTGCGGCCAACAAATAAATAGTCTCCAGCTCGTAGTAGCCTGCCACCCAGCCGGCTAGCGGTCCGGTTAATCCCAGCGCCAGATCGAGAAAAGCCGAATAGGTGCCCAGCGCGGTGCCCTGATTCTGCTCTTCAACCTGTTTTACCGCTTCCACGCCAAGCGCCGGGAAGATCAGCGAAAAGCCCGAGCCGGTGAGAAAGGCGCCAATACCCGCTATCCATGCCGAGGAGGCATACCAGATGATCAGCAGGCCGAGACATTCGATCGCAAAACAGATTAACGATACCGGCACGCCGCCGTAGCGGGTAATGGTGTTACCTAAAATCAGGCGAATGCAGATAAAACCGATGCTGAATAGCGACAGGGTAAACGCCGCGCCTTGCCAGCCATGAGCCGAAAAGTAGAGGGTAATAAAGGTCGCGATAACCCCAAAACCGACGGTACCCAGCGCCAGCCCCATCCCATAGGGCCAGATTTTGCGTACCACCACGTGAAACGGCGCCCGGATTCCCGCCGACACGCTGACGTCCTGGCGCGTACGGGCATAGAGCAGGCCAACCGCCGCAGCCAGCACCACAACGGCGGCAAATCCGCTGATGCCAAAATAGCCGTTGAGCATGACGCCCAGCGGGGCGCCAACCGCCATCGCCACGTAGGTTGCCACGCCGTTCCAGGAGATCACGCGCGACGTGTGGATCGCGCCCACGGTTTTGATCCCCCACAGGGTCGCGCCGGTGGCAGTGAAGCTTTCCCCGACGCCGAGGAAAATTCGCCCCACCAACAGCGCGGCAACCGCCAGCGGCGGCGCAGATTGCAGCAAGACCGCGAGCAGGGTGAAGAGCCCGCTGAGCAGACAGCAAATAATCCCCAGGCTGACGACTTTTTTCGGCCCCCAGATATCGGTATAGCGGCCCGCATGCGGGCGGCTGAGCAAGGTTGAAATGTACTGGAGGCTGATAACCACGCCGGCGATAAAGGTGCTATAGCCAAGCTGATAATGGATATAGCCGGGCAGCACGGCGAGCGGCAAACCGATGGAGAGATAGCAGATACAGGTAAAGACAACGATAGAAATAATACGCAGATTAAGCTGGGTGGTGCTGACGGATGTGGCCATAACGCTAAGTACTGGAAACCAAAGGGAGACTAAGCATAGCGCAGCGTCGTCGGGCGCGACGAGCAGACCATGCGCTTTTTCAATGATTCAGGCAAACTCACTAAAAATAGTAATGAGAGAAGAGCAATCTGGGCAAGTCGTGCGCAGCAGAGTATAAAATTTGTTAACGCATCATGGATATTGACAGGAGAGGGTATGGAATACGATTTAGACGGTATGGATGTTCTTTTTGTCGCGGGCTTTGGACCGATCACCCAATCAACGCCAGCCAGCAGGGAATTTTATGTGGCGGCGCTGGGCCTGCCGCTCAAACCGATGCCCGGCAATGAAGAGTATTTGCTGACCGAACAGCATGCCCTCGATGGGGTAAAACATTTTGCGCTGTGGCCGCTGGCTCAGGCGGCGCGCTCCTGTTTTGACTCGGATCTCTGGCCGGACTATCTGCCGGTGCCGCAGGCGTGGGTGGAGTTTGAAGTGCGCGATATCGATACCGCCACCGACGCGCTGAAGGCCAGAGGCTATCGTCTGCTGGTGGATAATCGCGTGGAGCCCTGGGGACAGACCGTCACGCGGTTGCTGAGCCCGGAAGGGCTGCTGGCAGGGATTACCGTAACCCCGTGGCTGCGCGAGGGCAAAGCATGAAAGCCAAATGGAATGTATTAGCCGCCCATCAACTTCGGCGACCAGCAGGGTGATGGAATGTTGATTTATGACGTATTCGGACGCCACATTGGCGTCCAGCGTCGGGACGGGCGATGGTTACTCTTCCGCGTCGATCTCAACGAACGGAAATATTCGCCGCTGCATGGGGTCATCATCCCGGATGACCTTACGGAAGCAGAAATTCCCGGCTGGCTGGGCGATATTTTTCATGAAGCCGCAAGCCCGCGCCATCCTGACGTCCGGCTGATGGAGTAGCGGCTACCGCCAGCTTCTGTTTTGCAGCACCACCCGGTAACCGTCGCGGTCGACAAAGGTTTTGCCGTGCACATTCCAGTACGGATTAAACGCGCTGACCGGTGTAAAGCCGGCGGTCAGCATTCTCTCGCACCGTTCCTGCCATTCGGCGGTGTGTGGATAATAGAGCACCAGCAAATCTTCCTCGCTCGGGGAGGGCTTCACCGGGTGATGGTGGCAGAGGGTGAACTCAAGATGCCAGCCGAGATCGCCGCGTCCGATCATGACACCGCTGAAGCCAGCGTGATCGGCAAACTGCGCGATCTGCTCCAGCCCAAGGCCCGTGCAGTACATGCTGCTGCTCAAAGAAAGGTCGGTGACCGGCCGGGCGATGCGCATAGCGTTAAGAGTCATAAGAACCTGTATTAATAAAAGGTGGTCGGGTGACTGTATCCGTTTTTACGCCGATCGTTTGTCGTGGAGAGCTTTCTTTTGCATAAACGTCATCCCTCAGACGGCCAGCCATTTGATGGCTCTTACTGTGCCAATTAGCGATAGCCAATATAAAAAGTGTGCTAATTATTATTGTGGCTAATTAAATAATTGCGGCATTTTTTGTCCTTAACTTAAACACATCTTAAACGAGGGTCTGGCGTTTTCTAGGATTTTTCTCATGCGACGCGATATTTCGAAAGATAAGCAAGGGCGCTTTTGAAAAAAATAAAAAAAGCATATCCATGTAAATCATATGGATATATCGCTGCTGTTGCTGAATGGATCGGTTTCAGCGATCGATTTAATATTTATTGATAAGCGATAGCAATTAAATATTTTGTATTGATCGTTGGTTTCGATGTAGGTATCGTTTTGCACGTATTTCACCGGCAGTACAAATAATTAGTTAATCTCATTTGCGCTAAAAAAATTATTTACCGCGATATTTCATTAGAAGATGAAATTAAACTTTTTTTTGAAATTTGTATGGCGTGTAAGTTAACACCGTACATTTACCCCGTCGGTCATGGTGAGATATATAAATATTTTATATTTCCTCGGGAGATGTCCTGAAAGTGTTGTGTGGGCTTGCTGCCCTATTAATACCCCACATTATTAATAAATGGAGTTTATTTATGAACATTAAACGCGTAATTCTTTCCGCTGCAATTTCTTCTGCATTAATGTCTGGCAGTGTTATGGCGGCTGAGACCGGTACCGTGAGTTTCAGCGGCCTGATTACCGGTGCCACCTGTGATGTCAACATCGGTGGTGCAGGCGCAAACGCGGCCGTAGTGCTGCCAACCGTCAGCGCGAATACACTTGATGGCGCGACTAAAACAAATGGTAAAACTCGTTTCAGTCTTGAATTGAGCGGTTGTACCGGTGCATTAACTCAGGCGAAAGCCTTCTTTGAAGGTGGTAATACAGTAAATAACGCGACCGGACGTCTGATAAATACAGAGACGTCCGGTGCAGAGAATGTTTCTCTACAATTACGCGATGGTCAGAACAATAGCGTTATTAATGTTGGCGATGCTGCACAATTTGATTCCGCAGCTATTGGTTATGTTGATATATCTTCCGGTATGGCTTCACTTCCGTACTATGTTGAGTATTACGCTGAAGGCGCCGTCGTAGCCGGTACTGTCGCTTCCCAGGTGACCTATAGCCTCATCTATAAGTAATGCTTCTGCGGGGAGAGAACACTTTCTCTTCCCAATTAATTTCTGGAGACATCACATGGATGTAAGGAAAACTATTTTCTTGCCTGCTGCGCTGAGTTGTCTGATGAGTGCGCTGTGTACTTTTCCGGTTCAGGCTGGCGTGGTAATTAATGGTACACGGGTTATCTATCCCGGCGATGAAAAAGAAATTACCGTTCAGGTTAGTAATAATGGGCAGCGTCCGGTATTGGTGCAAAGCTGGCTGGATACCGGCGATAGTGAGGCTACACCTGATACTATCACCACCCCCCTTTATTCTGACGCCGCCGATCAATCGTCTTGACTCTGGCAAGGCCCAGGCCTTGCGCATTAGCAGCCTGACAACCTCAGCGCTGCCGCAGGATCGTGAATCCCTGTACTGGCTCAACGTGCTGGAAATCCCCGGGCGCCCCGGTAGCGAGATCAAAAATGAAAACTATCTGCAGCTGGCGGTGCGTTCACGAATTAAATTCTTCTGGCGTCCCGCTTCGCTGAAAGAGGGCGCAGCGAGAGCGCCGCAGGCGCTGAGCTGGGCCGCCACGGAACAGGGGCTGAAAGCCATCAATCCAACGCCCTATTTTATTTCCCTCGCCACCCTCACCGTGGCAGGAAAAACTGCGGATGTGGATATGGTGGACCCGTTCAGCGATCGTGTTTTTCCCCACGTGAAGGCCTCACGAGGAAGCCAGGTACAGGCTGAATGGATTGATGATTACGGCGCCATTCGTTCGCAGAATTTTACCGTTAAGTAGTCCACTCGCTATCTGTCTGTCCTGGAGAAGTCATCATGCAGGGAATCGCACTCCCCGGTAAAGCGGCGCTGCTGTCCGTTTCCGTATTATCTGCCCTTGCGCTAAACGTCAGGGCTAAAGAAAACGCTGAGATTCATTTTGATCCTTCATTCCTGAGACTGGGCACCGGTCCAGCGCCGGATTTATCGCGTTTTAGCCATGGCGCGAGCCTGTCTGAGGGAACGCATCGGCTGCGGATATGGTTTAACGAAAAGCCGGTAGTGAATCAGGATGTCCGTTACGTCGCAGAAGGACATGGTACCACGCCCTGCCTGACGCCTGAGCTGATTACGCAGCTTCCGCTTCGCCACGAGATGCTGCCCGATAGCGCCTGGGACAGCGGTGCTGATGTCTGTACAGACCTGACGGCGCTGATTCCTGGGGCGACGGTGATGAGTGACAGTAATGCGCAAACGCTCAATATTCAGGTGCCGCAGGTCTGGGAACAGCGCAGCGCGCGCGACGTGGTACCGCCCGCATTGTGGGATAGCGGTATTCCCGCCGCGCTATTGGGCTACAACCTTAGCGCATATAGCAGTGAGAACAACGGCTATAACCATGACAGCCTTTATGCCAGTCTCAACGGCGGCATCAATATTGGTAGCTGGTACCTGCGCCATAACGGCAACTGGAGCCGGGATAATCACGCAGGCGGCCATTATCAAACACAGAATACCTATATTCAGCGGGATCTCCCTGCTTTAAAGGGCCGGATTTCTGTCGGCCAGATCAACACCTCGGGGCAGCTTTTTGACACGCTGCCTCTAAGCGGACTAAAGCTGGAGAGCGATGAGCGCATGGAGCCGCTCTCCCGTCGCGGCTACGCGCCGGAAATTCGGGGCATTGCCCGTACGAGCGCTCGGATTGCTGTCCGCCAAAGCGGTAACCTGATTTATGAAACAACCGTCAGTCCGGGGGCGTTTGTCATTGATGATCTTTATCCTACCGGCTATGGCGGGGATCTTGACGTCACCGTTTACGAAGCCGACGGCAGCGAACAGCATTTTCAGGTGCCATTTGCTTCCGTTACGCAGCTATTACGTCCGGGCCAGTCCCGTTATGAACTCTCAATAGGTGAACTGAACTATCGTTCGTTGCCCGCCGACCCTTCACTCTGGCAGATGACCTGGCAGCAGGGCGTGACCAACTGGCTAACGGTTTACGGCGGAATGCAGGCCAGCGAGCGTTACCGGGCGGGTCAGGGCGGTATCGGCATTGCGACCCCCTTAGGTGCAGTGAGCGCCGATGCCACCCTCGCTCGTACGGAATTGGGTAAGCGGGGCCAGGATGACGAAATACGCAGTGGCGAGAGCTACCGGCTCAGCTATAGCAAAAATATCACCGAAACGGCCAGTCATTTTTCCCTGGCCGCCTACCGTTTTTCGACCAGCGGATATATGGACTATTTGACCGCCATGCAGACGCGTGAAGCGATTACCCTGGGGAACCATGCCGATAGTATACGGCGTAATAAAAGCCGCTATACGCTTACGGCAAGCCAGGGATTGCCGGGTGGGTGGGGGCAGTTTTACCTGAGTTCATCGGTGCAGAACTACTGGAACGCCAAAGGTGTAGACAAGCAGTATCAGTTTGGCTACAGCAACAATTATGGCCGATTCAGCTACGGGGTTAACGCCGGACGCAGCTGGAGCGCCTACGGACGTTCCCAGGACACGCTTTCCGTGAATCTCAGTTTCACGCCAGGCAGTAGCCGACAGGCCGTAACGGGGCGCCTTAGCTATGACCATACTCGTCACGGTGAGCAGAGTCTGCGAACCGGTATAAATGGCTCTTTTGGCGAAGATAGCCGCTTCAGCTACGGCCTGTCTGGCACGACGAGCAGTCAGGGTAACGGCAGCAGCGCGGCGGCGAGCGCGCAGTACCTGGCGAATTTCGCTTCGCTGAATGCGGCGTTCGGCAGCGGTCGACATTACCGCAGCGTTTCGGGCGGCGTAAGCGGGACCGTGATAGGCCACAGCGGCGGTCTGACGCTGAGCCCCTTTCAGGGAGACACCTTCGCGCTGGTAGAGGCTAAAGGCGCTGAGGGCGCTGGCGTCAATGGCTATAGCGGTATCCAGGTTGACAAACGGGGCTATGCAGCGGTGCCGTATCTCAGTCCGTATCAGCTGAACGATATCCATCTTGACCCGAAAGGAACAACTCGGGGCGTAGAGCTGGATAACACATCGCAAAGAGTTGCCCCGCGTGATGGCGCGGTAGTGAAGATCAGCTATCAGGCCCGTCAGGGATATCCGCTATTAATTACCGTGACAGGTGCCGCCCATCCACTGCCTTTCGGAACGGAAGTTCATGACGCTTCGGGACGTACGGTGGGTTATGTAGGCCAGGGCGGGCAAATCTACGCGCGGGTCGAGCAGGTCCGCGGGGTGTTAACGGTTCGTGCTGGCGAACAATCTTGCCGCCTGGCTTATGTTCTGAGCAACGGACAAGCGGAGACACTGGAACAGCTCTCTCTACCTTGTGAATAGCCTAAAGGGAATAAGTGATTATGTGCAAAATTATCAAAAAAAATAGCCTCCCGGCTGGGGTGTTCTCGGGGCTGGTCGTCTTATTTTTTGTCACCCCCAATGCTCAAGCGGCCTGCACTATAACCAGTACGCCAGCACCTGCTGCGCTGCAAACGTATTCGTTGCCAATTAATCGGATCTCTCCTAATGTACATAACAATAATGTTTTATTGAGTGTGCGGAAATATTTTGATGCCGCAGCGGTACGTTGCGCTACGGGCACGATTTACTGGGTCCATAAAATAGAAAATACCTCCGGTACTACCGGCGTATTTGTTAATGGTTCGCCGGTGTATAAAACTAATATTAACGGCCTGGGGGTATATTATACTCGTAGTAATTCAAGCGGCATGGAGGTAGGCTCAACTGGCGCAGATATTGTCCTGGTGCCTGAAGTTAACATGAACCTAATTAAGTTAAATAACTCTACGATTAGCGGCGTCTTAGATGCCTCGACGCTGCCGGTGGTGAGTTTCTACGCAACAGAATCCAGCAGCGGTGCATTCAACAGCAGCGCGGTGCAAATTACTAAAATGGCTTTCAGAGGCACTGTAAGTTATGTTGTACCCAGCTGTAGTGCTCAGGATAAAGATATCTGGTTGGGAGAATATACCACCGGCGATTTCACCGGTAACTCAACGACGCCGTGGGTGGATGCCAGTATTGTACTGACCTGTGATGCGACTTTTCGCAATGCTTACAACAATGTTGCGGATTCTTATATAACGGGCAATATCACTACGACCACCAGACCTGATAATTATTATTCCGTATCTCTGGAGTCCGTTAATGGTTTTGTTGACAGCTCGCGAGGCATCATGGCGCTGGACAGCGGTGGCGCCACCGGTCTTGGCGTACAGATATCCCGTACCCGGTCGGAACAGGCATGGTCCTCTCTGGCATGGACTGGGGAAAATAAAGCCGGAGCCAATACGATTAACATTCCGCTCTATGCTCGTTATATCCAGACTGATAGCAATGTTAGTGCCGGGCAGGCGAACAGTAAACTTCTGTATACCGTTCAGTATAAATAAAAGCATTTTTCAGGAAGGTATTATGCAGCAAGAAAGGCAAGTGAGTCCGCTGGCGCTGAACGGCCTTAAAGCTTTGGAACGAGAACTTGATAAATATTATCGCGGTAGATCTTTTATCTATCTGCCAGCAATGCATTTGCAGTCAGGATGCTATTGCCATTTAACCCGCAAATATATCGTTGTAGGCGTCTCGCCTCCGGCGGAGAATATGTTTCTCAAACGCCATATTAGCCTTAAGGATTCTCTGACAACTATCATTAAGAAACTTAATTTATATCGCGAGTATCGCTCTCAAGACAGGTGTGAATTTTGCTACTTTCTTAATAATTTAAAAGAAGATGAGCGAAGGATTTTCAGTATGTTATGTAAAACAAGCAATTATCGAATGGCTGCAAATGAACTTAACATTAATGAAAAGAATCTGCGGCGAAAAGTTTATACTTTTACGCAAAAGATGAGTATTCCAAATCGGCGTTGGTTTCTCTGGTGGATTACCTATATGAGCAGGCGCCGCCCCCATTTTTTTAACGTAAGCGCGGATTAGCAAAAATTAATCTATGACTACCGTCATGGTTGAAAAACTGGACGTCAGGATTGGGGATTCTTCGCTTGCCACTGGAATATGTTTTATCTAGAATCTTCGCTTTCGGAGAGAGAAAATGTCCGTTGCAGATTCCCTGTTTGCTTACTCTTTTGCTGCCCTGTTGCTCACCCTTACCCCAGGCCTGGATACCGCGCTAATTTTACGAACCGCGACCGTTGAGGGCGGAAAAAAAGCCTTTCAGGCGGCGTTGGGTATTGATACGGGATGTTTTATCTGGGGAGCTGCAGTCGCCTTCGGTCTCGGGGCGCTGCTGGCGGCATCGGAACTGGCGTATGACCTGCTCAAATGGTGCGGGGCCGTCTATTTATGCTGGCTGGGCATTCAGTTAATTCTCAAGCCGCGTCGTCATTTGGTTCATCAGGACAGGGCGGCGGCCCCGGCAAGTAACTGGTTTGTAAAAGGGATGATGGGGAATGTGCTCAATCCGAAAATGGGGATCTTTTACGTCTCTTTCCTGCCGCAGTTTATTCCGGCAGGGCACTCGCCCATCGCCTGGACGTTCCTGCTGGTCGCCATTCATGTGGCGATCGGCACAATCTGGTCATTAACGCTGATTGTGACCAGCCGCTCTGCCGCTCGGCTATTAAAAACGCCGCTGTTCATTCGGTGGATGGATCGCGCGACCGGCGGCCTCTTTGTGCTGTTTGCTGCCAGGCTGGCTTTTAGCCACCGCTAAATCCTGCCGGGCAGGGATGCCCAGCTTCTCGCTCCCACATTTCGTTGCTCACCGAAGCATCCACCGACCTTTGCCGTAAATTTCTTCTCCTGGAGGCCGCGCGCTTTCGCGTGGCGTTGCTTGCGCGTCGGGTTAATCGCAATCATAATGAAAAGAGAATAATATTAAAAATTATTCTCTTTTTGAGAATAATAATGGAGGGGAGTGGGTGAACGTTTTTCAACTCAGGCCGGAGTGGAAGGCCTTTCTGCTGGCGCTGGCCGGATCGGTGGTACTGATCGTCGGTATGGGCTATGGCCGGTTTGCCTATACCGGGATCCTGCCGCTGATGCTTAATGAACAGGTACTGACGCTACGCGAAGGTAATCTCGCCGCTTCGGCAAACTATGCCGGTTATCTGGCGGGGGCGCTGCTGCTGGCGAAAGCCAGACCCACGGACGCCAGATGGCTGAGCCTGCTTTCCGCGCTATTGACGCTACTGTGCCTGGCTTTACTGGCGGTTTTAGTTTCTCCGCTGGCGATTATCGCGGTTCGCGGTATTGCCGGATTATTAAGCGCGGTGACGCTGATTGCCGCCTCACTCTGGCTGCTCCAGCATATGAAGCACCCAAACGGTGCGCCGGTGCTTTTTTCGGGCGTCGGAATGGGCATATTTTTGTCGGCGGAATTTATCTCCCTGGGGAAGGCGCTGGCGCTCTCCAGCCAGCAGATCTGGCTGATGTGCGCGCTAAGCGCCGGCGTGCTTTTTATCCTCGCGCTGCGTCTATTGCTGAGCCCCGCAGACTACCTTATCGCTTATCAACCCGCAGCAACCGCACAGCATGAGCAGGCCGAGCGGCCGGTGCGCGAGGCATGGAAACTGCTGCTGATTTATGGCCTGGCCGGCTTCGGCTACATTATTACCGCCACCTATCTCCCGCTGTTTCTCAGCGGTTCGCTGAACGCTATCGATCCGGTGCAGATCTGGGCCATCTTCGGTCTTGCCGCCGTCCCCTCCTGTTTTCTCTGGCATCGGCTGGTCATCAGGCTTGGCTACCGCCGCGCGTTTACCCTTAATTTGCTGATCCAGGCCGTTGGCGTGATCCTTCCGGCGTGGAGCCATACGTTGCCGTTTTGCATATTGAGCGCGCTGCTGGTGGGGTGCACCTTTTTGGGCACCGTGACCATCGCGCTGTCCCAGGGGCGGCGGCTGAATCATCTGGTTTCGTTCAATATGATTGCCGCTATGACCGCAACCTACGGCATCGGGCAAATTGTCGGCCCGCTGGTTGCCGGGGCGCTGTATGACCGCAGCGGGTCGTTTAATCCTTCGCTCAGCGCGGCGGCTATAGCGCTGCTGGCTGCCGCTGCGCTGGTGGCAGCGGGGGCGCGGCGAGCGTCAAAGGTCGGAAGCTGATTCAAGGAGCTGGCGCATCTTCTCAAGGGCCGGGGAGGCGTAGCCTTTGCGCCAGATAAGCTGGGTGATCGCCTGGCCAACCGGTTGCAGCTGGCTGGCTTCGGGCAGCGTCAGAGTCTCAAGCACGCTCTGCGGCACGATGCCGGCATAGCCGCCGGAGGCAACGCAGGCGAGCATCGCGTGGTAGGAGCCGACATCCTGGATCTCGATCTCCGCCTCCTCTGATTGCGCCAGAAACGCTTCCCCCATCGCCCGGTAGGTACAACCCTCCGCAAAGGCGGCAAAACGAAAAGGTTGCGGGTGAGCCTGAAGCACCAGCATCAACTGTTCTTGAAAGATCGGGACAAATTCCAGGTCGTCAGGCGGAGGCGCTCCCTGCGGCAGACTCACCAGCGCGCAATCGAGCTCGGCGTCCAGGACTTGTTGAGCAAGTTGCCGGGTTGGCTGGGTCTTAAGGGTCAGTTTGACCTCCGGGCACTGAGCATGAAAGCGGGGAAGCAGCTGCGGCAGGCGGCTTGCGGCGGTGGCGTCCATCGCCCCCATGCGCAGATTACCGCCCGGCGTCGCCGGGTGCAGCGCCTGTCTGGCCTCCTCGGCCAGGCTGAGGATTCTCAGCGCGTAGCCCAAAAAATGCTCGCCGGCGGGGGACAGAAGCATCCTTTTATTGCCGCGAGCAAACAGCTCAACGCCCAGCTCCTCTTCCAGCTGGTGAATGCGTGTGGTGATATTGGACTGCGCCCGTCCCAACAGTTTTGCCGCGCGAGTCACGCTGCGCTCTTCCGCCACCGTTTTAAAAATCTCTAATGTGGTGTGGTTCATATTTTTATTCTTAAATTGAAAATAATGTTGATCTTATCATCTCTAAAAGAGATTTTAATGGCCCGAATGCACAAATTTAACAGGGCAAACCATGAAAAACCGGCTGACGCAGCAGCTTGCTATTGATTATCCCATTATTCAGGCGCCGATGGCTGGCGTGTCGACGCCGGAACTGGCGGCAGCGGTCAGCGGCGCCGGCGCGCTCGGCTCGCTGGGGCTGGGGTCGTCAACCATAGAGCAGGCTGAGGCGCTGATTAACCAGACCCGTCGCTTAACCAGCCGTCCGTTTAACGTCAACCTGTTTTGCCACGCACCAGCGGTAAGGGATCGGCAGCGTGAAGCCGGGTGGCTGGCTCGGCTGCGCCCGGAATTTGCCCGCTTCGCCAGCCATCCGCCGGAGACGCTGGCGGAAATCTACCTCAGTTTTAATCAGCAGCCGCGAATGGCCGAGCTGCTGCTCGATCTTGCCCCAGCGGCGGTGAGCTTCCATTTTGGCGTGCCGGATCGTGAAACGCTTCGCCGACTGCGGGATAAGGGTATCGTTACCCTGGCGAGTGCGACCAGCGTGGCAGAGGCGCTGCTGGCCGAGGCGCAGGGAGTCGATATGGTGGTTGCCCAGGGCTACGAGGCTGGCGGCCATCGCGGCATCTTTGACCCCCTGGGGCCAGACGGACAGATGAGCACCTTTACCCTGATTCAGGCGATGAGACGGCATACTGATCTACCGGTTATTGCGGCAGGCGGCATCATGGACGGCGCAGGAATCAACTGCGTAATGAACCTGGGCGCAGACGGCGCGCAGCTGGGAACGGCGTTTCTGCTCTGCCCGGAATCGTCCACGGATGCCGGCTATCGTGAGGCCATCAAAGGCACGACTGATGGGCAAACGGTTTTAACCTCGGCGATCTCCGGACGTCCGGCAAGATGTCTGGTTAACGGCTGGCGTGAAATAAACGATCCGCATCTCGTTCCGGCTTATCCCGTAGCTTATGATGCCGGTAAAGCGCTGGCATCGGCGGCAAAAGCGCAGGGAAATCGTCAATTCGGCGCCCACTGGGCCGGACAGGGCGTTAGCCTGATTCGCGAGCTGCCGGCAGGGGAGCTGATACGAAAGCTGGTGAGCGAAAGCGGGTTTTAATCGCGGATGGCGCGCGGCCATCCGCTCATCGTTAACGGCGGTGGGCGAGGCCGCGAACCAGACGGTCGCCGGCCATCTGCACCCCCTGTACCAGCGCGACCAGAATGAGCACCGTGCCGACCATCACCTCGTTATTAAAGCGCTGATAGCCGTAACGGATAGCCAGATCGCCCAGTCCGCCGCCGCCAATCACGCCCGCCATCGAAGAGAAGCCGATCAGCATGACGATGGTCAGCGTGATGCCTGCCAGCAGGGTCGGCAGCGCTTCCGGCAGCAGCGATTTAAAGATGACGTGCCAGATATTGCCGCCCATCGATAAAATCGCCTCGATACGCCCGTAGTCCACTTCATCCAGCGCATTTTCAGTCAGCCGCGCAAAGAACGGAAAGGCGCCAATGGTGACCGGAACCACCGCGGCGGTACTGCCGAGGGTGGTGCCGATAATCAACCGGGTGAACGGAATCAGCGCGATCAGCAGCACGATAAACGGCAGCGAACGACCAAAGTTGATAATCGCGCCCAGGATGGCGTTGAGCTTCGGCATCGGCGCCAGCCCGTTGCGGCGTGAAACAAACAGCAGCACGCCGGTTGGCAGCCCGAGCAGCACGGTAAACAGCGCCGCCAGGCCGACCATATAAACGGTATCCACCGTGCCCTGAAACAACAGCGGCCAGAGATCTTCCCAACTCATGCTACTCCGCATAAGGGCCTCCCGTGTAAACCGTGGCGAGCGAGGAAGTCCCGCTCCGCCTGCGGGTCGTGCAGCAGCGACTGCCTTAGCCGCGACCATGGCGCCACCAGCAAATCGGCAATTCTGCCGCTTTCAATAATCTCACCGTGCTCCAGCAGCGCCGCGTGGTCGCAGAGGGTTTTCACCACTTCCAGCTCGTGGGTGATCAGCACGATGGTGAGGTTCAGCTTCTGATTGATGTCCGCCAGCAGGTTGAGCACTGAGGCCGTGGTCTCGGGGTCAAGGGCGCTGGTGGCCTCATCGCACAGCAGCACATCCGGCCGTGCGGCCAGCGCGCGGGCGATCCCCACGCGCTGCTTTTGCCCGCCGGAAAGCTGAGACGGGAAGGCGGCGGCTTTATCCGCCAGCCCGACCAGCTCCAGCAGTTCCGCCACGCGAGCCTGGCGGGCCGCTTTCGGCACTTTGGCTATCTCCAGCGGCACCGCGACGTTGTCAGCGACGCTGCGGGCGTGAAGTAAATTAAAGTGCTGGAAGATCATGCCGGTGCGCAGCCGGTATTCGCGCAGCGCGCTTTTATCCATCCGGGTAATATCATTCCCGTTCACAATAATACGGCCCGCCGTGGGCCGCTCCAGTAAATTCAGGCAGCGTATCAGCGTACTTTTGCCCGCACCGCTGCGGCCAAGGATGCCGTAAACGGCACCGCCCGGCACATGCAGAGAGACATCGTTTAGCGCCGGTCGGCCTGTTCCGGCATAGGTTTTACTCAGCCCGACAATCTCAATCATGACTGAGGGGCAACCGGGATCACCGAGCCGTTATACTGCTTACGAATAAATTCAGCGACCTGCGGCGAGGTGAGGTCTTTGGCCAGCGCCTTGATGCGCGGATCGTTCGCCAGCGCCGGCGTTGTCACCAGAATATTAGCGTACGGGTTGTTAGTGGCGCTCTCCAGGCCCAGCGCGTCTTTGGCCGGTACCAGCCCGGCTTCCAGCGCGTAGTTGCCGTTTATCACCGCCAGGTCAACGTCATCCAGCGACCGCGGGATCTGCGGGGATTCAATCTCAAGGATTTTCAGGTGCTTCGGGTTTTCCACGATATCTTTCGGCGTTGCCAGGGTGGTCGCCGGATCGGTGAATTTTGCCGCCAGCTTAATCAAACCCTGATTTTGCAGCAGGAATAGCGCGCGGCTCAGGTTAGTGGTGTTATTCGGTACCGCCACGGTGGCGTTCTCGGGCAGCGATTTAAAATCTTTATGCTTGCGCGAATAGATCCCCAGCGGCTCAATATGGACGGTCGCCGCGACGGCGAAGGTTTTGCCCAGCGCTTTTTCCTGATCTTTCAGATAGGGGACGTGCTGGAAGTAGTTGGCGTCGACGTCGCCGTTAGCCAACAGCTCGTTGGCGTTTACGCCGCTGGTGAGTTCGACGATTTTCAGGTCGAGGCTGGGATCGATCTTTTTAATATAGTTAAGAATTTCGGCGTGCGGCACCGGGTCGGCGGCGACGCGCAGCGCGGCGGCCTGAGCGGAAGTCCAGGCCAGAGAGAGAGACAGTGCAACCCCTGCCAGTTTAAATGCGGCATATTTCATCATCTTATTCCTTGTGTTTGTTGTTATGTTTAAACGATCAATTGCTCGGCGCGTTCGCGAAAAACATCCTGGTAGTAGCGCTCGGCGACATCAGGATGCGAGCGCAGACGCCCTTTCAGGTAATTCCAGCCCACCTCGCGCAGCAGCGGGTTTTGCGGGTCGCTATCCGGTCCGAGGGCTTCGCGGGCCAGCTCATCGGGCAGGGTGTAGACGGGGACCACGGCATCCAGCTGGGCACCGAGGAAGAAAGCGATCGACAGCCGCTGCTGGTCGGCGGGCGGCGAAACGACCCGGTGCACCGTTGCCCGCAGATAGCCGTTGGTCGCCAGCTCCAGCAGCTCGCCGATATTCACCACAAAGCTGCCCGCCAGCGGGGTCGCGTCAATCCAGCGGTCAGGAGAGACTTCGACCTGCAATCCTTTCTGCTCATCCTGCAGCAGGAAGCTGAGAAAGCCGGAGTCCTTATGCGCGCCAACGCCCTGGGCGCTCTGGGTCTCCTGCTGGCCGGGATAGCGGATCAGTTTGATATGTTCATTGGGCTTATCACCATACAGGCCATCGAAGGCATCCTGCGGCAGGCGCAGCGCTTCGGCGAAGGCGCGCAGCAGGGCGATCCCAACCTGGGTCATTTCCCGTTGCCAGGTCAGTAATGTGGGTTTGAGCGAGGGCAACGCCTCTGGCCAGAGATTCGGCCCCTGCAGTCGCTGCCAGCGCGGAGCGCGTTCGCTAAGCTGCAGGGCCGGGCGCTCGGCGCCGATATCGAACTGCTCGCGCCAGTCGGGTTGACCGCGGGTTAATTCAGAAGCGGCGCGGTTGTAGCCGCGAAAATGCGGAGAGTGAATCATTGCCACCCTCTGCTTTTGAGCGTCGGGCAGGGCAAAAAAGGCGCGGGATTGCTGCTGCACGGCCTGCTGCAGCGACTCATCAACGCCGTGGTTGATCAGATAAAAGAAGCCGATATCGCGGGCGGCGTGGCGCAGGTCGGCGAGAAACGCCGCTTTTTCAGCGGGGTCCGCGTAGCGGGCAAGATCCAGTATCGGTAAGGTTGTCGCGTTCATTGTCTTCTCCGAAGGCGGTATTCAGGTGTTTTCGTCGATTCAGGTTCAGGGTTCGGGGACAACAACAGCGCATGATCGATTCCTCAGTCGGGTGGTTGAGGCCAGCTTGCCTTAAGCGAAAATATTCAACCAATAACGTTCTTTTCTAATTTATGACCGCGGAGGGTTCTGTGCTTTTGCGAATTCTGGATAAGGGGCGATAAGGCAGGTTGCGTATAGCGTCGGGAGACAGTATGGTGAGCAAAATTTTTAAATCAGGTAACAAGACGCAATGCAGCATCCAAACGATCCTCTGCACGGCATCACGCTGGAGGCGCTGTTAAACGCGCTGGTCGCGCAATATGGCTGGGCCGAACTGGCGAAACGCATCAACATTAACTGCTTTAAAAGCGATCCGAGCATTAAATCGAGTCTGAAGTTTTTACGCCGTACGCCGTGGGCGCGCAAAGAAGTGGAAGCGCTGTATATCGATTCGCTGTCCGATACCGATACGGCAAAAGCGGAAGCGCCGGCGGATAATCCGTGGGCACACTGGCAGAAAAAGTAAGGCGCGCAGCGGATAATTCCGCGCGCGCCCTGTGCAGTGTTTTACTGAAGATTGCCTGCGGCCAGGCTCTCTTTATCAAAGGCATGGCTGACATCAATATGATTCTGCTGCACAGACGTATCGATATTTGAACCTGCCTCCGGGCGCGCAAAGCTATTCTTTGCGGCCATCGCGCCGGACGAAAGGGTAGCGGCTAACAGCAGTGCGGTGACTACGCCGATATTTTTCATATTTTGTTCCTCATTTCATCGTGTTGTCGCTGTCGCCTGTGTTTTCCGGCGGCCCGGCAATGTTTCAAATTTTATTTCGTCAGCTCAGCGGTCATATGCACGCGGTTATTGAATTGAGCGCTGGTGATTTTGTAAGACGCGCCTTGCTCTGCGGCCTGAGCGGCAATTTTGGCTTCTGCGCGGTCCAGTGTGGAAGCGCTGGCGCTAATGCTCTGCGCAAAAGTACCGAAAGAGATCATAGAGAGTGCGGCAACTGCAACGAAAGTTTTGATGGATTTAATGGTCGTATTCCTTAAGCGTTTTGTCAGTGTTGGAGCGTTGTTGCCCCGATGTGATAAATGATAGGACGGCGACGAGATGATTAAAATCGAAACAATTTGTTCTCATTGTTCAATAAATCTGAATAAAAATTATCGGTTAACGCTATCCTGTTTTGCTAATAAAGTTTGATTACAATCCAGCCTCATTGTCATAACAAATATATAAAAAGTTATTTTTTGACTTTCGATAGATGATTTTCTTGTTTGCTATCATCTGAACGGCGGCAATATAGTTTTTGTACAGCAATAATTGCCGGTGTGCGGCAAATAATCATTATTCACGAATATCTCATTATGATAACGCTCAATAAGATCAGTAAAAGCTTCTCCGGTGAAAGAGTGCTAAAAGAGGTATCCCTCAGTATTCATTCCGGCGAGATTATTTGCATTATTGGCCCCAGCGGCTCAGGGAAAACCACGCTATTACGTACACTTAATTTCTTAGAGCCTGCCGATAGCGGGCAAATAAGAATAGATGACGTGGCGCTGGATTGCGCAAAAGCGGGAAAAAAGGAGATTGAAAAACTACGCTCAAAAACCGCTATGGTTTTTCAATCGTGGAATCTTTTTCATAATCTCACCGCACTGCAAAATATTACCGAAGGCCTGATATACGCTAAAAAGCGCCCGCGGCAGGAGGCGCTGGCTATTGCTGAACGACTCTTAAAGCAGGTGGGGTTACTGCATAAAAAAGACCACTATCCGCACAGTCTCTCCGGCGGCCAAAAGCAGCGTATCGGTATTGCGCGGGCGCTGGCGATTAACCCCGCCGTTCTGCTGCTGGATGAGCCGACCTCCGCGCTGGATCCGGAAAAAGTCGGTGAAGTGCTGGAGCTTATTCAGACCATTGCCGCCGCGGGCCAGACGATGATCATCGTGACCCACGAAATGGCGTTCGCCCGTCAGGTCGCTTCCCGGGTGGTATTTATGGAAAACGGTGAAATCGTTGAACAGGGCCCGGCGGAACAGATATTTGGCGCAGCTCAGCAGGGCCGAACCCGGGCGTTTCTTGCGCAACTGCACTATCATGCCTGAGGCTGATGATGAACAATAACCCGCTGTTTAGCTGGCAGGATATCGCCGGAATAGTGCCGAAACTGCTGGAAAATTTACCCGTGACTCTCGGCATAACGCTGGCGTCGCTGCTGCTTGGTTTGACGATCGCGCTGCTGATTGTGCTGCTGCAGTTTAGCCGCTTTAAGCCGCTCAGCGCGGCGGCAAAGGGGTATACCGACATTCTGCGCGGCGCGCCTCTGGCGCTGCTGATCCTGCTGTTTTTCTTCGGCGGCAAATTAATTTTGACCGCGCTGGCGCTGCCGCCGCTGTGGATTAGCGATACCACCTTTGCGGTGCTGTCTATCTCGGTCAGCATCAGTCCCTACTTTGCAGAAATGATGCGTTCAGCGTGGCGCGCGGTGGATAGCGGCCAGAAAGAGGCCATTATCAGCCTGAATATTCCCTGGCATCAGGGAATACGACGGATTATTTTCCCCCAGGGATTTATTATTGCTATTCCCGTCTTTGGCAATCTTTTAATTAATCTCGTGAAAATGACCTCGCTGGTCAATATTATTGGCATTGTGGATATTTTTGGTCGTGCACAAAAGATTTCGCAAAATAGCTACGGGGCTAAACAAGTCGCGGCATTTATTAGCGTTATTATCGTCTACTGGGTGCTAAATAGTATTATTCTCTATTTTACCACTCGTATTGAAAAGAAATATCAGTTCCTGCTGGAGTGATAAATTAACATGTTTAGCCTGGCGTTCATTCGGGACAATTTTACGTTTATTTTAAGCGCGCTGCCGGTCACCCTGACGATAACGTTATTATCCTTACTGTTTTCCACTTTGCTGGGCGCAGCGCTGGCGTGGACGATTATTCGTCAGGTACCCGGCGTTCAATGGCTGGCGAAGGTTTTCCTCTCCTTTGGCCGTTCGGTCCCGGTCCTGGTGATGCTGTATTTCTTTTTTTACGTCTGGCCGTGGATTGCCGCCGGGCTGTTCGGCGGCCCGCAGGACACGATGTACCGCTATAAACTTTCGCCGCTGGCGGCGGCGGTCACCGCGTTATCGCTGATCTTCAGCGCGTATTTCGCCGAAACCTTTCGCGCGGGATGGAACGCGGTTGATAAGGGGCAGCACGAGGCTGCATGGTCAATCGGGCTGAGCGGGTTCACGCAGTTCCGACGCATTATTTTTCCACAGGCGGCGGTATCCGCGCTGCCGAACTTTACCAGCGTGCTGATCGATCTGATTAAAGACACTTCGCTGGTTTACACCATCACCGTTGTTGATCTGATGGCGAAAGCCAATATCGCCGCCGCGCGCGGGTTTCATTTTGTCGAAGCCTACTGCGTCGTGCTGGTGATTTATATCGTGCTGTGCCTGGCGATTGCCAGAGCATTGCGCAGGGCAGAAAGATTTCTGAGCGTCCGCTGGCAAGGCAACGCAGAAAAGAGTGTTCCACGGTTATCATTTTGGGGAAGGTATTTTGAAAAATAAAATTTTACTGGTGAGTGCGCTGGTGTTGGCAATGGGAATGGACGCCGCGCAGGCGGTTGAAAAAAGCCCAAACGCGAAAACGGTTGAGGTTGTCGTCAATGCTAACGGTTTTCCCTTTAGCTTTGTTGACGATAACAACAATATTACAGGCTACGATGGCGACCTGTTAAAGGTGCTGGACCAGCGGTTAACGGACTATACGTTTCATTTTAATGCGGTCTCTCGCGATGCGATGATCGTCGGCCTATCGACCGGCGCCTATACCCTCGCGGCGGATCACTTTTATCTCACCAAAGAGCGGGCGGAAAAATACGACCACTCCGGCGAGCCGACCGGGATCAGCGATTTACGCCTGATTGTACGTAACGATGAGAACGATATTCATAACCTTGGCGATCTCGCCAGCGGTAAGAAAAAACTGGTGCCGATTCATACCTCCGACGCCCGTTATACGGTGATTGAAAACTACAATAAAAAACATCCAGGCCAACAAATTAACCTGCAGCCCAACGGCGAGCAGTCTGCCGCCGATATCTTTAAAGCGGTAGCCTCCGGGGAATACGATGCGGCGATTTATCCTATTGGCGCGCTGCTGGCGTTAAATAAGGCGCTAAATCTTAATCTGAAAGCTTCGGATTCCGTCGGCCTGTTTCCTAACGTCTATTTGTATAAAAAAAATACCGATCCGCAGCTAATCAAAGCGATTGACGCGCAACTGGTTGCCCTGAAAAAGGACGGCACGCTCGCTGACCTCTCGCGGAAATGGTACGCCGAAGATGTATATGCCCTGCCGGGCGCCAGCGACGTGAAAGTAAATACCGACTGGGAATAAGCGCATGACGCAAATAAGCTCGGAACCGGCGCATAACGCCGCCACCTTAAACGATGAGGTGACCCTGGCGCTGCGCGCCATTACTGAAAAACGCGCGGCAACGATCGGTTACCTGTTGGACGAAAGCCGACAGCGCGATATCGCGGATGATTCTGTCCGTGAAGCAATACGCCACTATGGCCGCGATATCGGGCATAAGCTGCGCGCGCAAATGCGCGATCGAAAAGATTTGCAGGAGTTTGCCGGGCTGTTTACCCGCGGTCTGGAATCTCAGGTTTATGAGATGGAGCCCGTTAGCGCCAGCCGGGCCGAATTTATCGTCCTGTTTCACTACTGTCCCTATGTCAACTGCTGGCGGCAGCAGGGGCGAGGCGCCAGCGAAATTGAGACGCTGTGCGATATCTGCATGGAAGGCGATCGTGCGCTAACCGACGCGTTTCCGGGGCTGCATTTAGAGGTGCAGACCGCGCTGGCTCGCGGCGATGCTGCCTGTCGGCTGCGTTTTTATCAGGCAGAGGAGCGGGAGGGCGAATGGCAACCTTAACGTGGGGCCACGCGGTCCAGTTTGTTAATCAGCCGGAAGCGGCGGTTCAGGTATTAAGCGGGCAAAAGCTCAACGCGCTGGCAGGCGGGCGCCACCCGGGTTGGGGACCTGAAATGTGCTGAGCTATTTCGGTCTGACCTGGATCGAATTTCTGGCGATTGCCGATGATACAGAGCTGCTTTCCGCCGCGGAGACGTTTTTACTCTCCCGGGATGCGTCACGATTGCTGCCGGATAATGAAGCGCTGTATCGGGTGGCGCTGCGCTCCATCCGCAGGGGGAGATTGAACTGCAGCGCGCGGTTTTCACCATACAGCATCCTCAGGCGGTGCGCGACCGCTGGCAGCAGCTGTTTGGTTTTACCCCGCAAGGCGGCAGGGGCTGGCGGTGGGCGGTCGAGAGTTTCTTTTCCGCCAGGGCGCGGCGAATCAACTGACTGAACTGGGGTTTCGCGTTGCCGACCCGGCGCTCAAAGGCCGACGCTTTCGCGTTGGCAACGGTGAATATCTTTTTGAATAAGGAGTAATACTCATGGCCAGGATCCATTTTATTGGCGCCGGACAGATGGCGGAGGCGATTATTCGCGCGTCATTAAGCCACGGTGCGCTGCGGGCGGACGCGATCTCGCTCGAGGATATCGACAGCACGCGAGTCGAGGCTCTGCGCGCCCGTTATCGGCTGTCGCGCGACGGTGGTGTAAACGAGGCCTCTTTGCTGGTGCTGGGGATCCGTCCGCAGGACGATCTGGCGGGGGTGGCGAACCGCGTGCGCGCGCAGCTAAACGGCTCGACAACGGTGGTATCTCTGGTCGCGGGGGTGACCCTGGAAAAGCTGGCCTCCCTGTTTGGTGCGGCAACGCCGATTGCCAGGGCGATCCCCAATACCATGACCGATACCGGATTTGGCTATAGCGGCGTGACCTTAAACGCCCACGCCAGCGCGGCTGAGATCGAGCCGTTTCTGCGCGGCTTTGGCAAAGTGCTGTATCTGCCTGAGCGGTTGATCGATATCTTTACCGGCTTTGGCGTCGCGGGACCTAACTATATTTACTACTTTATTGAGTCCCTTACCGATGCCGGCGTACTGGCGGGACTGCCTCGACCCCAGGCAACGGAGGTGGTGCTGGAAAACCTGCTCGGCGCGGTCGAGATGCTGCGCCAAAGCCAGAAGCATCCGCGCCAGCTTCTGGATATCAACAATTCCCCTGCAGGAGTCGGGATCCATGGTCTGTATGAGTTGAACAACAGCGATTTTGCCGCGGGGCTTCAGCGCAGCGTACAGGCGGCGGTCAGGCGCACCCGTGAACTGGGACAGTGCTAAAATCCTTCTTCCCGCGACAGATCGCGCAGCGCGCCCGGCGCCTTTCCGATAATGCGTTTAAAGGCGCGGCTGAAGGCGGCATGAGAACTGTACCCCAGCCTGAAGGCCACTTTTTCCAGCGCCTGACCCTCATGGGAAATGTACTGCACCGCGAGGCGCATACGCAGCTCGGTAAGATAGCGGGCGGGCGTGGTGCCGGTGGCGGAGAGGAAGCGTTCAGCAAATACCGAACGCGAAATTCCCGCCTCGCGGGCCAGATCCTCGACTTTCCAGTTAATGCCCGGCTGCTGATGCATAACGTAAATGGCTTTAGCCAGTTTAGGATCGCGCAGCACCTGTACCCAGCCGGTGGCGTTGCCGCAGCCGCACTCCACCCAGCCGCGGACAATCAGCGCGGCGACCACATCGGCCAGCCGCGCCAGAATACCGGCGTAGCCCGCCTGTCGAGTGAGGCTTTCGCGTTCCATGGCTGCCAGCATCGGCGGAATCTCCGGACGACTGGTCAGCAGGCTGCTGACCCGCATCACTTCGGGCATCGCTTTGACTAACGGCTGCATGCCGCCAAGCTCAAAGTCCATACAGGCGCTGAAGATAATGGCGCTGTCGCTTTTCGCGTCGTCGCAGGCGTTTTTGACGCAGCTTACCGAGTCGCAAACCGGTTCGCTGGGCAGTCTGGACACGTTAACCACCGTTGCCTGGTCATCGGAGAGCAGCACGTGACCATCGCCGTTAGGAATAAACAGCGCATCGCCGCTCTGCAGCATCAGGCGCTGGCCGCTGACCATGCGCAGCAGTACCGGTCCCCGGCTGATAAAGTGGAACTGCGCTTTACCAGGTACGAAGCCGAATTCGACGCCAAAAGGGCGCGAGGTTTCGATGCGGCGGTAGTTGACGCCGGCAAGGCGCATGCCGCGCAGAAGTTCGCTGGTGAGATCGAGGGCGTGCTGAGTCATAACATCATTCCCGGACGAATTATCAATAATCACAGAGTATGTATCATAGATCGTCCGAACAGAACCGCCTAACCTTAACGAAATGTTAATTGTTCTGGAGAGATGTTTATGAGTTCCTGCATTGCAGCTGAAGAGAGCCTGGCCAACGCCAGGCCCGCGTGGCGCGCCGTTTATGCGCTGGCGCTGGGAGTATTTGGCCTGATTGTCGCCGAGTTTCTTCCTGCCAGTTTGTTGACGCCGATGGCGGCAAGCCTGGGCGTTAGCGAAGGCATGGCGGGGCAGGCGGTGACCGCGACGGCGCTGGTGGCGTTAGTTACCGGGCTGCTGATCACCACCGCGACGCGAAATATTGACCGCCGCTGGGTGCTGATGTTCTTCTCCGTTTTGCAAATTATCTCCAGCATGATGGTGGCCTTCGCCGGTTCGCTGGAGTTTTTGCTGCTGGGACGTCTGCTGCTGGGGATCGCCATCGGCGGCTTCTGGTCGATGTCGACTGCGACCACCATGCGTCTGGTTCCGGCGGCGATGGTGCCGAAAGCGCTGGCGATTATCTTTTCCGCCGTTTCCATCGCGACGGTGGTTGCCGCGCCGCTGGGCAGCTATTTCGGCGCGCTGATCGGCTGGCGCAACGTATTTCTTATCTGTGCGCTGCCGAGCGTGGTTGCGCTGCTCTGGCAACTGTGGGTTCTGCCTTCCATGCGGCCGGAGAGCGCGGGCAGCTTTGCCACCCTGGTTAAAGTGCTGCGCCGTCCGGGCATGGTTGGCGGAATGCTGGCGACAATCCTGATTTTTAGCGGCCACTTCGCCTTCTTTACCTATCTGCGTCCGTTCCTCGAAACCGTGGCGCAGGCCAGCGTCGAAGGAGTTTCCCTGATCCTGCTCGGTTTTGGTGTGGCGAACTTTATCGGCACGTCGATTGCCGGACATCTGTTGGCCAGAAGCCTGCGCATGACGCTGGCGCTGGTACCGCTGGCGATGAGCGTGCTGGCGCTGATGATGGTGACGTTCGGCCACTTCGCGCTGCTGGACGGTCTGCTGGTGGCAATGTGGGGCTTCGCCTTTGGCCTGGTGCCGGTGGGCTGGTCTACCTGGCTTGCCACCACGGTGCCGGATGAGGCGGAAAGCGCGGGGGGTCTGCTGGTGGCTTCTATCCAGCTGGCGATTAGCGCCGGTGCCGCCGGCGGCGGGGCGGTGTTCGATCTTAACGGCGCCAGCGGGGTTTTTGTTGGCAGCGGTTTGTTGTTGGTCAGCGCGATGGTGATTGTGCTGTTTGCGGTGAGAGTAAAACCGGTGGCGAGCGAGGAGTAGGGCCTTTCCCGGGCCAGGAAGCCTGCGGATTTTGCAGCCCGGACAGATGTGCAGCATCGCCTCCGGGAAATTCTGCCACTCTGCGCTCTTTTCCCGGGGGCGGCGCAAAGCGCCTGCCCGGGCTACCGGCCCGCAGGCTGCTGGTAACCCGCAACCGGGGGAATGTGCGGAGACGTGGTATTGCTGCGGCTTCTTCCCGGCTCGCGCTGCGCTTAGCCGGGCTACAGGATCGCTGACTGCTGAGAACACGTAGCCCGGACAGATGCGCAGCATCGCCTCCGGGGAGTGGTTAACTCTCTCCGATATCGTCGAGCAGATGCTGCACCAGCAGCGGAACAGGCCGACCGGAAGCGACGCTTTTACCACCTTCTCGCCACAGCGCTGTACCGCTGACGTCCAGATGGGCCCACGGGATCTCCGGCGGACAGAAATGCTGCAAAAGCCAGGCAGCCGAAGCGCTGATCGCTGCGTTATTGCCCGGCGTGTTGCACAGGTCGGCGATTGCGCTTGCGGTCTGTTTCTTCAGCCTGCTATCCAGCGGCAGTGACCAGACCTCATCTCCGCTCTTTAACCCCGCCTCGGTCAACGCCGCTCGTAGCGTGTCGCTTTGGGTCATCAAACCGCTCAAATCATAGCCCAGCGCCTTGACCACCGCGCCGGTGAGGGTCGCAATATCAATAATATAGCGCGCCTGCGGATACCGCTGGCTGGCCCAGGCAATGGCGTCGGAAAGCACCAGACGGCCCTCGGCATCGGTATTATTGATCTCTACCGTCAGGCCATTGCAGGCCCGGGCGACGCTGCCCGGCTGCATGGCGCCGGGACCAATCGCGTTTTCCGCCAGCGCCAGTACCCCCATTACCCGCACCGGTAGCGCCAGCTCGGCGATGCTCAGCATCAGGCCGAGAACGTTGGCTGCACCGCACATATCGTACTTCATGGTGTACATTCCGGCGCCTTCCTTGAGCCACAGCCCGCCGGTATCAAAGGTGATGCCTTTACCGACGTAGCAGCGAACCGGGCCCTCGCTGACGCCCTCATAATGAATCGCCAGCAGGCGCGGCGGGCGTTCAGAACCTTTACCCACCGCATGCAGCAGGCCGAGCCCCTGATCGACAATCGCTTTTTCATCGAGAACTTCGCAGCGCAGAGCAGGAATATCGGCGCACAGACGACGGGCTTCTTCCACCACGTACTGCGGCGTACACTGCTCCGAAGGCAGATCCGCCAGCCGCCGCGCGGCGAGCATACCGTGCGCCGTGGCCCGTTGACGATGGGCGAGGGCATCCAGCGTCGACCGCTGTTCAGGTAAGGCGTAGAGGACCAGCTGACGCAGGCGTGGCCTGACGGCTGTATTCTGATGCAGACCTAAATCAGCAAGCTGCCAGTCGAGATTAAATAGTTCGCGCAGCGCTTTGGTTAACGCGCCGGCGGTCTTTCCCAGCGAACAATCAAGGATAAGCGATTCGCTCACCGGCTTTTTACATAGCGGCCGCAGCGCCTCGCTCAGCCCGTCGTTAAGCGCATCCTGCCAGTGCGCCTGCGGGATAAGAGTGATGCGCGCGAAGGGCGAACAGCCGAAGCGGGTGTCAGCCACCTCGCCGCGGGCGGCCTGCGCCGCCATTTCTGTGAGCAGAGTGCTGTCGTTGAGCGGGGCCTGTTTTAATAGCGTGCTGCCCGGCCAGGTCACCAGGTGCGCGCCGTTACAGTCGCTATCCAGTTAATTGATTAAGCGATAATCCAGCATGGTTACTCCTCGATGGGGGCGCGAATGCGTGCGGCATAGGCCTGCATCCATTCGTCGTCCACCGGACGGTAATGGGTTTTCTCCTGCACGCGTTCGGCGCAGAATACGGTGAGCGGCTGCGTCGCGGTGGCGACGACAAAGGAGAAAGTTTTTATATTGGTGGCCGCGCCGAATTCGCCGCCGCGGTTCATGCACACCACCGAGAGATCGCCCGCACGGCCAAAGCGCGACATCAGTTTGTCTTCCAGCTCGCAGACTACCGAGTCCGCCGCCTCCTGCGGCGTCATGCCCTGAGCCATTCGCCGGACAATCTCGTAGCTGGTACAGCCTTTCATCAGATCTTCACCGACGCCGGTCGCCGTAGCGGCGCCGATTTCGCTGTCGCAGTAGAAACCCGAGCCGATAATCGGAGAATCACCGAGCCGCCCGCGCTTTTTCATAAACAGGCCGCTGGTCGAGGTGGCAACGCTCATGGAGCCCTGTTTGTCGAGGCCGATAATGCCCACGGTATCGTGGCCGTCGTAAGGGCTTAGGCCTTTATCCAGCGTTTCGCGACAGCGTTTCCGGTAGTGCTGCATGGCCCGCTCGGTCAGCATGGATTTGGCGGCGAATCCCTGACTGATGGCCCACTCTCTGGCGCCCTGGCCAACCAGCAGACTGTTATAGCGCTGGCGGCTGAGGGCGTGTGCCACTTTGACCGGGTTGGCAATATCCACCAGGTTGCCGACCGCACCGAAGGCGAGGGTATCGCCATGCATAAAGGCGGCATCCAGCTCAACCTCGCCGTTTTCCGTCGGTAGCCCGCCGTAGCCTACCGATTTGTAGAGCGGAAAATCTTCTACCGCCGCCACCGCATCGACCACGGCGCTGGCGGTATCAGCGCCGGCTGCCAGCGCCGTCGCGGCTTCCATTACCCCTTCCAGCGCCATTCGCCAGGTGGCAATCATTCCCCACATTGGTTTACTCCTGTTTAGCAAGCGTGTTGTCCGTTTCGGTACGGGAGGTTGTCTCCGCCGCGCGATACTGCTTATCGACGATACGCATGAAAGGCAGATATAGCATGGCGCCAATCAGCAAATTGAGGATCTGCATTACGCTGCCGCTAAGATGTCCGGTCACGATAAACCCGCTGATCACCGGCGGCAGCGTCCAGGGAATAAACACCCCGGTGGTGACGGCCACCGCGCCGATTTTCATCGCCACGTACTGCACCGTGACCAGCACCAGCGGCACGAGGTTAAAGGGGATCAGCATGATCGGGTTCATGATCACCGGCAGGCCGAAGAGGATGGGTTCGTTGATATTAAAGATGGAAGCGCCGGCCCCGAGGCGGGCGACCTCGCGCATATTTTTACTGCGGGCGAAAATCAGCATGGCGATCACCAGCGACAGCGTTGCGCCCGCGCCGCCCATCCAGATCATATCGAAGAACTGCTCGGTGATAATGTGCGGCGGGGTCACGCCGGCCTGAATCGCGGCGATGTTATCGGTCTGATTTTCCATCCACAAAGGACGAATAATGCCGTTGATCATTGAACCGGAGTTGATGCCGACGGACCACAGAATAGTGGTGCTGAATACGGTCATCAGCGCGCCGAAATAGGAGGTACCGTAATGGCGAACCGGCGAGGCGACGACCTCATAAATGAACTGGTGAATAGTGGCGTAGTGCGTGTGTTCAAACCCGATGCGAATCGCCAGGATCAGAATCATCACCAGCAGGGCCGGGATCAGGGCGGCGAAAGACTCCTGCACGGCGGGTGGAACCCCGTCAGGCATCTTAATCACCAGCTTCTTGCGCTTTAACCAGCAGAAGAGTTCGGTCCACAGCAGCGAACCGATCATGGCGACGAACAAACCTTTGGTACCGATCCATTCAACGGGGATCACCGTGATACCGCCGTTTTCAGCGACTTTAATAAAGGGGGTGAGGATCAAAAATCCCACCAGCGACAGGATGCCGCAGGAGATACGGTCATCCCCGTAGTGCTCCGCCAGGCGGTAGGCCACCAGGAAGCTGATAAACAGCGACATCGTGGAAAATACCGCATTGAACGGGATTTCAATTATCGCACTCCAGCTGGCGCCGAAGGTGCTGGCCATAAACTGCTGATAGCTCTGATTAGGAAACGACGAGATCACCAGCAGAATTGAACCGACAATAATAAAAGGCATGAATGAAACATAGGCGCCACGAATAGCGCCGAGATGACGCTGCTGGGCAGTTTTCGCCGCCAGAGGCATCAGTTTGGCTTCAAGAAATCCCAGAACATTGTTCATTGTGAACTCCGTACAAGATCGACAGGGGCTGTGTGTGTTATCTATGGCGGATTATGCGAGAAAGCGGTGGGCTGAAAGGTGAAGCGGTTCACAATGTCTTCTCTGTAACTATATATATCTCATATGATTAGTTATATTTTCCGTCGAGGATTGTATGGAAATCAAGCTGCATGCCAACGCCACCACCACCCCAAGAACGCGAAAATATCTCCAGGAGTCGACGAAAAGCGACCGCGAACTGGCGCAGGAACTGGGTATATCAATCAATACGGTTCGCCGCTGGCGCAACCGCAGCCAGATTTCAGATAATCACACCACGCCACATCTGATACACAAAGTGTTGAGACAAGAGCAGGAGGCGCTGATTAACGCCCTGCGCGATATACTGCGTGCGCCGCTGGACGAGCTGCTGTTTATGGTGAATGAAGGGCTGGGTATCACCCTTTCACGGGCCACGCTAAACCGCTATCTTCGCCCGGCCCATGAGGGGCGGAAAAACGCCGCGCCGCAGGGAAAGAAAGCGTTAAAAGCGGGGATGAGGCCGGATACCCTGACGCTGCATTACCGGCAGCTCGCGCTGTCGATGGACGATGGCGGCGAGCATCATCTGCTGTGGGCGCAGGAGCCGATCAGCGGCTGGTGCTTTGGTCGTATCTATTCCGGCATTTCGCCCGCGCTGGTGGATAGCTGGCTGAACCAGGCGCTGGAAGCCTGTCCGGCGCAGATACAATGTCTTGAGACTTATGCTCATAAGGGCTTCGAACCGATACGCGCGGATTTGTCATGCACAACGGTGATCGCGGAGGAGCGCGGGGCGGTACAGCTTAGCGAACGATTGGCCAATATTATCCCGGCGCTGGATGAGCCTGACGCAACGCTGCAGCGGCTGTGCACGCTGTGGAACCAGGGACGGGCGCAAAAGAAACTGGGTGACAATACGCCGCAGGGCTTTCTTGCCTCGCTCAATCAGATCTAAATTCAGCGACAGGATCAGGGGCGGTCTCCGCATTGACTGAGAACCGTCACCTTCTCCGACAGCAACAAAGCCCTTTACTTGTCGGCCCGCGTCAGCCCCTGTGCCGGTCAGCCGTTTCGCAGGCCATCAACCGCGCTGGCGCTTAGAACCATAACCGATTTTACGCTTACGGCAATCATGTCGATGATGGCCTGACGTGGGCCTTCGCGCCACGCGGGGCTACTGTAAAAGCGCTCCTGGGAAGCGTTTAAATGCGCCAGGTCGTCATAAGCCCGAATCAGGTAATAAGCGTCGTTGTCTTCCACCGAATTGCCAAAGGAGACGATATCCATCCCGGCGGCGCGATGGCGGGGGGCGCTTTGCTCCTGCATTATGCGGTGAAAATCATTCCCGGTACCGGGTTTAAGGGTATAAAGCAAAAACTCTACCGTTTTCATCCTGAAGTTTCCTTTTAAAACCGCCGAGTGGGCTGGCAATAGAACACAGCGTCGGCCTGAATACAACTCCGCCAGAACCTAACGCCTCTCCCGGGCAGTATTATCGATCGCGGGTTGCCAACGCCCGGCAATAATTGATATGTTATATCATAACAAATGAAGCATTATAAAATATGTGACTATTAACCTTTCTTTTTAAATGATAATGATTATCATCTATGCGGGTGAGAATAATTGATTGCGAGCGCATTTTGCCAGGCCGCTCGGCAGAGAGCAGGAGAAGAGGCTAATGGACAGGCGTTTGACAAACGGGAGTAGGGCCAGTGAAGCGGTGCTTAGCGTCAATATTGCATCGCTACCGCGTCCTGGCGGCGGCGCGCTTCTTACGGATATTCATTTCCACGCCATAAAAGGAGAGTGCCTGGCGGTGATTGGGCCTAACGGCAGCGGCAAAACCTCCTTATTACGGGCGATAGATCAGCAGCTGACGACGCGGGAGGGCGAGATTCGCTTGAATGGCCGCTCGGTTTCAGCGTTAACCCGCCAGCAGCGTGCCCGGCAGATCGCGGTCCTTGCGCAGAATGATGCCCCGGATATGCGGCTGGCGCTTGAGGATTATGTCGCCCTCGGGCGGATCCCCCACGCCAGGGAGATGTCGCGTCGTGACCATGACATCATCGTGACCCGGGCGATTAATGATACGGGACTGCAGAGGCTGCGAACGCGCTCGCTATCGGCATTATCCGGCGGTGAGAGGCAGCGCGCCGCGCTGGCGCGGGTACTGGCCCAGTCGCCAGAACTGGTGTTGCTCGACGAGCCTACCAACCATCTCGATCCCCCGGGTCGGGTTGAGCTTCTTTCTTTAGTTAAAAACCAGGGGATCACGGTCGTCGCGGTATTGCACGACCTTTCGCTGGTGGAGTCCTTTGCCGACCGGGTTTTGCTTTTATCGCAGGGGCGCGCCGCAGCCTGGGATGTGCCCGAGCGCGTCCTTATTTCGGAACAGCTCTATCCCGTCTTCGGCTTAACCAGCTTTACCGTGCCGCATCCCGAGACCGGGAAGGCGCTGCGGATTTTTGAAGTTCCAGGCTATGCGTAATCAATTTTGAGGATGACGAAGAATGAATAAATGGCTTGCCGGCATGATGGCGGTTTTTTCTATTACAGCGGCGAACGCAGGAGATTTTCCTGTCACCATTGAGAGTTGCGGAACGCCCGTAACCTTTACCCAGGCGCCGAAAAGGGCGGTCATACACGATCTAAATATGTCTGAAATGGCTTTTGCTCTCGGTTTACAGGACCGTATCGTGGGTTTAACCGGGATTAGCGGATGGTACAAAATGACGCCGCAATTTAAACAGCAGATGGGGGCGATTCCTGAGCTGGCGCCGAAGTATCCCTCGCTGGAAACGCTGCTGGCGGCTAATCCGGACTTCTTTTTCGCTGGCTGGAATTACGGCATGAAAGTGGGCGGAGAAGTCACCCCTTCCGTGCTGGCTAAATACGGTATCAAGACCTTTGTTCTGAGTGAGAGCTGCGTGTTTACCGCTAAGGACAAACGAAAAGCCAGCATGGACCTGCTGTATAACGATGAGCTGACGCTGGGCAAAATTTTCGGCAAACAGCGAGAAGCGCAGGCGCTGGTCGACGGCTGGAAAAAAACGCTCAATGCGCTGCCCAGGCCGCCGCAGGGCGTGCAGCCGTTGAAGGTGTTTGTTTATGATTCCGGCGAAGACAAGCCCTTTACCAGCGGGCGCTATGCTATGCCGACCGCGATTATCGAAGCAGCCGGAGGTCAAAACGTCATGGATGGCCTCGAAATAAGCTGGGGCACCACCTCATGGGAAAGCGTCGCGACGGCGGAACCCGACTTTATTATTCTTCTCGACTATCAGACCGGGAGCGGCGCCGACGCGCTGCGCCGCTTCCTCGAAAATCATCCGTTAATGAAGCAGACCCCGGCGGTGAAACACCAGCGTTATCTGAAGCTGCAGTATGCTGAACTGACGCCCGGTCCGGCAAATATTAAAGCGGCCGAAAAGCTGGCCCATGCGATGTATCCAGCGGCTAACCAATGAGTTCAACGCCATATCGTTACTACTGGGCCGCGTGGGGCGCGCTACCGGTGTTAGCCGGGTTGATGCTGCTCAGCGTGGCGAAAGGCAGCGTACCGCTATCGCTGACGCAGGTTCTGGGGGCTTTACGGCTGCTTGATGTGCCAGTTTCGGACATGATGGCCCGTATCGTCATTGATTTGCGCGTGCCGCGAACGCTGCTGTCGGTGCTGACCGGGGCGGTGCTGGCGATGGTAGGCGGCCTTTTACAGACCACCACACGCAACGATCTGGCCGATCCTTTTCTGTTCGGGCTCTCCTCCGGGGCATCGGCGGGGGCGGTGCTGGTGATTACCCGGTTCGGCGAGCGGCTAGGGGGGCTGACGCTGCCGGTGTCGGCATTCGTCGGCGGGATCTGCTCTGCGGTGGCGGTGATGCTGCTGTTTCATTTTAAAAAGCAGCGCGGCGCCGAGCATTTAGTGATTTGCGGGCTGGCTATCTCCTTTTTATTCGGCGCGCTGACCAGCTATTTGATTTTCTCCGGCGACCAGCGGGCCGCCAGTTCAGTGCTGTTCTGGTCGCTGGGCGGCCTCGGCCTGGCGCGGTGGGATAATTTACCTTATGCCGTATTCAGTCTGCTATTTCTCTGCGCTTTTATCCTGTTACGCTGGCGATCGCTGGATGGCCTGTTGGCCGGAGAACAGACCGCGCAGTCGCTGGGCATCAACGTCAGCCGCCTGCGGATGGAGGTGTTTTTCTGCTGCGCGCTGGCGACATCGCTGCTGGTGGCCTTAACCGGAGTGATCGGCTTTATCGGGCTGATGGTGCCGCATATGTGCCGCTACTTTTCCGGGGTTAAGCATCTGCGGTTGCTGCCTTTATGTGGTCTGTGGGGAGCTGTACTGCTGTGCGGCGGCGACATTGTCAGCAGGACGCTGCTGGCCCCGCAGGAGCTGCCTATTGGGATCATTACGGCCGGCATCGGCGGACTGTTTATTATTATTCTGCTGGCCCGGAGCCGGGCATAATCTTTATCAGCGCCGGGCCGCAAGCCCGGCATTTTCATCTGCTGCCACCTAAACGAATGGCAAACAAACCCTCAGAAATTCGATCGCGCCGTCACGTCGCGGTAAGTGCAACACCTTGATAACCGAATTTATCTGTTTATAAAGCGTTTTCTCCAATGTAATTGGTTGAATATATTCTGCATGACAGAATGTTGTCCTGTTCATTTCTTTGCAACTGACGTTTAATGAGAAAAATCCTAAAGAAAAGGGAGGTATGGTTGCCGTCGTCGGGGGCGAGAAATGTCAACAGGGTAAATTTTACGGGGATTTATCTGAAATTTGCTCGTCTGGACAATAAATATTAATCAAACCTATAATTCACCCGCTTCACTCATGGGTATATTCCCATGGCGCGTATTATACGCATTTCTATAAAGGATGATTGCACTTTCGTGAGGGAACGGAATGTTAACTATTTTCAGCCATAATCATTTTTTTAAAAAAGCCATGCGTCTGAAAATAAATGATATAAAAGCGGTCAGAAAGGCGAATCTCGTCGATCTGTGCTTAACCAGATACTCATCCAGCAGCCATGCGCAGTTTCATTTTTTGATAAACAGCTTTGAAATGAAAAAGAATTTTGTGTGTTTCAAGGTGGAAGGCAATATCATTTGCTTGATCAACAAGAGGCGCACCGCGCACATCGCCAGTATTATCGCCAGAGTCACTGACGGTATCCCTGTCGGTGAGGACATCACCCTAACGGAAAGAGAATTCCAGTATATTTTTATTATGAAATTTAACGTGCTGGCAAAAGACTATCCGGAACTGCTCGGCATCTCACCTAAAGCCTACAGCAACTATAAAAGAAGATTAATTGATAAATTCGGTTTTAACTCATTTCATGCGCTGTTGGCGCTGTCTAATTATTTACACGCTTTTTCGCTGATTGATAAATTCACCCCAGACTAATTGCCCGCGATGATACTGCGCGCAGGCTAATCCTGTTAATTACCGTCAACCTCCTGGTTTCAGTGCGCCGTTCTATCACCGTGCCATCGCTTCCGGCGCCCACTCTCCGGCTGGGCGAGCGTCGATGCCAGGCTACAGGTTTATTTGTTTACCCGGCCAATGATTTGCATAAAGCGCAGCTGCTGACCCAGCTCATCACTTCTCATGGCGGCATCGGTAGCGGCAAAATCATTATCGCACTTTTGCCACTCTAGCCACGCCTGACGGCCGGATGCCATATGACGGCAGTGATTGACCGCAAGATGCTGGCTCCCGGACCAGATTGCGCGCCAGCGGTCGGTGGTAAAAAGGGCGATGCCGCTAGCAATGAGCGCATGGATTTCAGGTCGCGTTTCAGCATCGCTGCTGCGCAGACCCGGGATGACAATAGCCACCGTTCCGCCGCCTTTGACATAAGGCGCAATGCGCTGGTCAAAGAACAGGGCATCGCGGGCAAAATAGTGCCAGGCATTGATACTGACCACGGCATCAAAGGCGTCGCGGGCAAAAATACCCAGTCCCGGCAGGGTGCTGATATCAAGATTGATCGGGGTGATTTTATTGTCCATGCCCGCTGCCGCAAAACGCCGGGCGTTATCGTCGGCGCGAACCCACAGATCCGCCGCGACCACCTCCACGCCGAATTCCGTCGCCAGATACATCGAAGATAACCCTGTCCCACAGCCCAGATCGAGAATACGCATCCCTGGCCACAGTTCCAGGGAGCGGCTAAGCTCTTCAACCAGCCTTAATACATTTGGCCCCATCATATTTTGATTGACATACGTCTGCGGGCAATTCGCCGGACTAAATTTATTCATCATCACCTTCATCCCTTGAAAATAGAGTCGTCGCTATCCGTTTCACACAATTTCTAAACAAATCTTAAACCGCCGGGCTATAATGAATGTGGATTTTGTAAAGAACTTTCAATAACGCCAGAGCTTATCTTGATACTGGAATTAATTCTGAATGCGAAAATCAGAATATACCTTTGAAAACACGATCTGGCGAATCAGGATGTTTATGATTAAGGATTTTCTGAAGAAATAATTACTCATAACATTATGATTTACAAGGATTTTAACAAATTGAAATCTTTAATTATTCTTATCATTAGAATTTCCCTATGAAAAATTATTTATTTTGGTTAAATCTGCTGATTCCAGGGGTTGTACAAGGTGTGATTTAGAATAATTGCGGGCTCAAAACGGGGTTAATTGATGTGTGTCAATTAACAACCACCGTTTTCGTCACAGTTATTGTATTTGGTATAAAAATTCGGAACTTTTAATTTCAAGTCTCTTTGCGAATTATCGCATAATGGTCTCGCTCAGAAGGTATCTGAGATTTGATATTCTATTAATAGTTAGGGACGAAATAATATGAAATTAAAATTACTAACAGTGGCCGTCTCTACACTTCTTGCTGCAGGAACCGTGCAGGCAGCTGAGGTGTATAACAAGGACGGAAACAAACTCGACCTCTATGGGAAAGTGACCGGCCTGCATTATTTCTCCAGCGATAAGTCAGAAGATGGCGATCAGACCTATGCCCGTCTGGGCTTCAAAGGTGAAACGCAGATCAACGACCAGCTGATCGGCTACGGCCAGTGGGAATATAACTTCAGCGCCAATAACGTTGAAGGCGACAACTCCGGCGACAAAACGCGCCTTGCGTTTGCTGGCCTGAAGTTTGGCGAATTTGGTTCTCTGGACTACGGTCGTAACTACGGCGTTGCCTATGATATCGGCGCCTGGACCGATATGCTGCCGGAGTTCGGCGGTGATACCTGGACCCAGACCGACGTCTTTGCCACCGCGCGTACCACCGGCGTTGCCACTTACCGTAACAACGGTTTCTTCGGTCTGGTTGACGGTCTGAATATCGCCGTACAGTACCAGGGTAAAGAAGAGGGCAACGACCGCGATCTGGCGAAACAGCATGGCGACGGCTGGGGTATGGCCTCGACCTATGAGTACGAAGGATTTAGCGCAGGTGCGGCCTACGCGGCATCCGATCGTACCGATGCGCAGGTCAGGGAAGGTCGCGTCAATCCAGACTTCTACGCCCGTGGCGAAAAAGCGGAAGTGTGGGCGGCCGGTCTGAAGTACGATGCCAATAACATCTACCTGGCGACCACCTATGCGGAAACCCGCAACATGACTAAGTTCGGTAAAGGCTATATCGCCAACACCGCGCAGAACTTTGAAGTGGTTGCTCAGTATCAGTTTGATTTCGGCCTGCGTCCGTCCATCGCCTACCTGAAATCAAAAGGCAAAGATCTGGGCCGCTATGGCGACCAGGATCTGGTTGAATACGTTGATGTAGGCGCGACTTACTACTTCAACAAGAACATGTCTACCTACGTGGACTATAAAATCAACCTGCTGGATGACACCAGGTTCACTAAAGATGCCAGCATCAGCACCGATAACATCGTTGCCGTGGGCATAACTTACCAGTTCTAAAATTCAGCCTTTTATCAGCCATGCCTGCCAGCTTACCCTCCTGGCAGGCATTTTTTATGGTGGCGAGCGGGCGATAATAAAAAGCCCGGCGCCGTTTCCCGCGCCGGGCAGAGTGAGAAGAGAGGGAATTTACGGCGCGGTAGTGAAAAACTCGCCGAATTTCACCGCCAGCCAGCCCACCGGCGTGGTGGCTCCGCCAACGATATTGGTAATTTCCGCCATCCCCTCCGGCACAGGAATATTAGAGTTGACCGCCGCCTGGGTGTATTCCCGCGAAATATCCGTTCCGACGTACAAAATACAGGTGACCACCAGCGTGCCGGTGATAAACATGCGGAACATATTACGTTTGCAAAACGGTGTTACCATCGCCAGCAGGAACATCAGGGAGGCCAGATCGACAAACGGCAGCACGCGGTTGCCTGGCAGAATAATCGCCAGCACCACCGCCATAGGGATCAGCAGCAGGCCGGTTGCCAGCACCGAAGGTTCGCCAATAAGCAGTGCGGTATCCATGCCGATATAGAAGTCGCGGTTGGGGAATTTCGCCTTCAGCTTCGCTTCCGCGGCATCGCGCACGATCAGCAGGCCCTGCACTAAAATTTCGATCATTTTCGGTAGCAACAGCATGGCGGCGGAAACTTTAATCGCCAGCGATACCGCCGCCGAGACATCGTACCCGGCCAGGAAGGCCAGCAGCAGCCCCAGCACGAAGCCCAGAGTGAGTGGCTCCCCGAAGACGCCGAATTTTTTATTAATGCTTTCCGGGTCGAAATTAATTTTATTGATCAGCGGGATCTTATCAATAATATAGTTACAGGCAATACCAAACGGCACGTAGGTTATACAGGTAAGATGGGGAAATGATATCCCTTGCAGATTATAGTTTTTTTGCAGATAGGGTGCGGTTAAATCCGCCGCCAGTAGCGTTAAGATAAATATGCCGAAAGTAATGCCGACGGAGAGCCAGTAGTTACCGGTACCGGCATAGACGACTGAACCCATAATCAGGAAAATCCAGTAGTTGAATATATCGATATTTACCGTTTTGGTTAATTTCAGCAGCAGCATGGCAATATTGATAACGATAAATCCCACCACTACCGGCAGCATCAGCGGCGAGCCCCAGCCGATAGTCGAGGCGGTCGGCCAGCCGGTATCGACCACCGTCAGGTGCAGGCCGATACGCTCTACCATGGCCTGCGATGCCGGCCCGAGGTTGGTTAATAGCAGGCCGATCACCAGTCCCACCCCTTCAAAGCCGATGCCTACCAGCATCCCGGCTTTAAATGCGGTGCCGATTTTAACCCCAAAGCACAGTGCGATAATAAAGAATATTACTGGCATCATCACTGATGCCCCCAGGCTAATAATGCTGTTGATAATATCCATAATATTTCCTTAAAAGGCGGCCGAATTGGGCGCGAGCGAACCCGTGCCCAATGGGCCGTAGCAAAAACCTTAAGCGGCTCTTTTAATATTTAACCGAGTTGCTTCAGCAATATCTCTGAAAAAATCTTCGGCGAATTGCTGAAGGCATCAATGGTACTGCCGGCAATATGCGGCGTTATCGTGACGTTATTCAGCGAATAAAACGCGCTATCGTCCGGCAGCGGCTCGTCATCAAAAGTGTCGAGGGCAGCGCCCATGATTTTACCCGCCCGAAGCGCGGCGATCAGATCGCCTTCATTAATTAACCCGGAGCGCGCCGTGTTGACGATGATGGCGCTCTCCTTCATTAATTCAAAATGATGGGCGTTGATCAGGTTTTCCGTTTCCGGGGTCATACGGGCATGCAGCGAAATCACATCCGCACGGCGCACCAGTTCGTCGAGAGTATCCACCTTTTCATAACTTTCATGGCCGGGGACGTACTTATCGTAAAAGATAATCTCGCTGCCGAAACCGCGCAGGAAGCCAGCCACCAGCTGCGCGATATGCCCCAGCCCGACCAGACCTACCACTTTGCCGCCCAGTTCAGGAATGGCCCGGTGGTTAGGACTCTCTTTGCGCCAGAACTTATCGCGCAGCGCATCGTGTGAGCGGGCGATATTGCGCATTTCCGCCAGAATCATCCCGACGGTAAATTCCGCCACGCTGCGGGCGTTACGCCCCGGCGTGTTCATCACCTCAATTCCGCGCGCTTTTGCCTCCTCCTGATTAACGTTTTCAATCCCGCCGCGCAGCACCCCGACGTATTTAAGCTTTGGCAGCTTGTCGAATACCGCCGCGTTAACCGGGGCGAACTGGACTATCAGGATCTCCGTCTCCTCAGCACCCTGAAGCAGAGCGGCAGGCAGCGCCAGCGCCTCAGAACCTTGCTGTTCAACCAGTAAATTATCCTCCTGCAGTTTTTCAATTGACTCGTGCGACCATTCGCGTACTTCCACTGCAATACCTTTATCTTTGAGCGCTTTCAGACCCGCGTCCATCATCGCTGCATTGATAAACAGATCGGCAATTGCCAGACATTTCATAATCATTCTCCATAAATTAACGCATCAACATACCGCCGGTGACATCCAGAGTCGCTCCCGTCATATAGCGGGTTTTCGGTGAGACCATGAAGACGCCGATGTCGGTAATTTCGTGCGGTTGGGCCACCCGGCCTACCGGTATACGGCTGACGTAATAGTCAGGATTCTGTTCAATGTTTTTACGGATCATCGCGGTATCCATGATGCCGACGGCGATGTTGTTGACATTGATTTTCTGCTTCGCCACCTCGCGCGCCAGCGAGATTGAGAAGGCCACCAGACCCGCCTTACTGGCCGCGTAATGAGCATGACCGGTGGTTGAACCGTGGAAGGCCGCCTGAGACGTGATATTCAGAATACTGCCGGCCTGATCTTTCGCCAGGCAGTGGTTGACAAACAGCTGGCTCAGGTGGAACACCGCCTTCAGGTTGACGTCCATCACGCTATCCCACTCCTGCTGGGTGATTTCAGTGACGTAACCGCTCAGCCAGATCCCGGCGTTATTGACCAGAATATCGGCGTTCCCCAGGCGTTCGAGGCAGGTCGCGAACAGATTCTCCCGGCTATGCTCGTCGGAAAGATCGGTTTTCACCGCAATAATTTCGACGCTGGCGCTACTTTTTACCGTAGCGATCAGCTGTTCCGGGCGCTCCTCATCACGCATATAGGTGAAACAGATGTTGACCCCTTCTCGGGCGAGTGAAAGGACAAACTCTTTGCCGAGGCCCGTAGCGCCTCCGGTAACGATAGCCGTGCGGTGGTGTAAATTCAGATCCATACTTTCCTCACTTAATGCGTGATGTAGTTACTGCAGCTTTTCCACGGAGACTGCATTTCCGATAGCAGGTTTTTGTAAAGCTGATACTTATCCTGATAGACCTTGTTGCTGTCCGGGTCCGGTGTAACCGTTCGCGAAACGTGAACCATCTCATTTGAGGCGGCAAAGACGTCATCAAACCAGCCAACCATTACTGCGGCGGTCATCGCGGTGCCCAGCGTGCCGTGCTCTTTCACGTCGACAATCTCCAGGGTGGACTGGAAAATGTCGGCGAATATCTGCAGCCAGACCGCTGAGTTAGTCACGCCGCCCGCAATCCGGATGGTGCGGCTGAGCTGCGGGTTAATATTGCGTAACCGTTCGGTGTGATACAGGTGGCTGAAAGCAACCCCTTCATATATCGCGCGTAAAAAATGCGCTTTTTTGTGGAAACTATTCAGGCCGATAAACCCCGCAGAGGCGTCCGGGATGGTGTTGGAACCGAAGACAAACGGGAAGAACAGCAGGTGGCTCTCCGCGGGCGTGGTTGTGGAGACCAGCTCATTGCACAGATCGTAGACTGACGATCCCTGCGCAGCGGCGGCGGTGCGATCGCTCTCCATAAAGTTATTGATAAACCACTCCAGATTACTGGCGGAGGTGGGGCTTGCCTCGGTAATTAACCATTTGCCCTCAATCGGATAAATCGAGGTCATAAAGAGATCCTGGTCAATAACCGGATGGTCGGTCACGTATTCGTTAATGCTCCATGTTCCGGTAATAATTGCCAGCTTATCCAGGGTATTGATACCGGATGCGACAGATGACGCCGAGATATCAAACACCCCGCCCGAGACCGGCGTTCCGGCACGCAATCCGGTGAGCTGCGCGACGTCTTCGGTAATGTAACCGCAGCAATCGGTGGAGAGCTTGATGGGCGGAAGCTTATCGCGCAGATCGCCGAGTCCCCACCAGGCCAGCAGCGAGGCGTCATAGTCGCGGTCGCGAACGTTGATCAGGTTGGTTCCTGAGATATCGGTAAGTTCGAGAAAAGCTTCGCCGGTCAGATAAAAACGAATCAGATCTTTGACCATGAAAATGTAGCGCGCTTTACACAGTGTTTCAGGCTCGTTCTCTTTCAGCCAGGCGAGGAGGGCGACGGGCTGCCCGGCCCAGATAGACTGCATAGTTTTGGGCAAAATATCGCTAACAAACGTCGGGTCGCGGTACCACTTTTCTACCCAGGCCTTAGCCCGGCTATCGGTGGAGATAATTCCGTTGCGCACCGGGTCACCGGTTTCGTCCACCATATAAAGCCCGTTGCCGTGACCGGTTACCGCCACGCCTTTGATTTGGCTGGCGTCGATACCCGACTGCGCGATGGCTTTTTTAATGACTTCGACGTTAGCCGCCCAGAGTTCGTTGATATCCCGCTCGGTATGAAATTCCTTCGGGGTCAGCATTTGCGTTGATTTCGACGCGCTGGCCACCACGTTGCCGGCGCGATCGTAAATCGCCGCTTTTGTAACGGTGCCGCCGTTATCAATGCCCATGACATAGTGTTGTTTCATTCGCGTGGACTCCTTATGAGTTACCATAAACCGGGTTCGCTGGTGGTAATGCCTTTAAATCCGGCATGGAAAATTTTATCTACAAGGTATTTCCGCTTAACAAAGCCTCCGGCGATGAATATCACATCAAAGCCTTTTAAATTCCGGCTAATCAATTCCAGACACTGGCAGGCATATTCAGCAGGTAAGATTTCAATAGCATCTGGCGGGTTATGCTTAACAATATCGATGGAGTGATCCAGCGAGCGCGAGTCGATGAGCAGTACCCGAAAGATAGTTAACAATCCCTCTTTTTTGGCATAGCGTAGGGCCGAGAGATTGGACGAAATAACACCATCAACCTTGTAGTAATTTTTGAGCAAACTAATACCCGCCTGGTCAGGTTTAAAACCACCCAGTAGCTCGAGGTGAATAAGCACTTTCTTGCCACTCTGATGACATTTACCGATCAACGATTGCAGATTGCCAATATTCGCTTCGGATAACAGTACGTATTCTGATGCGCAGGCCAGCGCCTGTTCAAAATGTTTATATTTTCTGATTGAAGGAATGATGGTGTTATTTAAGAGCATATTAATATCCGATGTTATTTAGCCATATAGAGGCTGTAGGCATCTTCCGCTGTCGCATTTTCATGGATGATGGCATTCAGACCTGCTACTACTTTTGCCGGCTGTGGGTCCTGAGTGATATTGCGACCCACCGCCACGCCTTTTGCACCAACCTGCATGCAGTGATGAACAAATTTAAAATAACCGTCAATCCCGGTTTTCGGCCCGCCCAGCGCCAGCACCGGCACGCCGGCCGCTTCGACGATAAGCCGGTCGTCCTCGGTGCCGGTGAAGCGGGTTTTGATCACGTCAGCCCCCAGTTCAACGGCAATGCGGGCAGAGGCGGCGATAACGGCCGGATTGTTGGAGTCGTCGCTAGTGACGGGATAGCCGTACGGCAGGGATTCCACGATCAGCGGTACGTTCCAGCGGTCGGCGGCCTGCGCCAGCTGCATCGCCATGATATGCGTTTTCTCCTCATTGAACGCACCGGGAAAAGTCATGCACACCACGCCTTCCGCCGCCACTTTCAGCGCGTCCTCAATGGAAAATACGGGGGTGGTATCGGGAACGGTATTGTCAAAAATACTCACTGTGCTATCGACGCGTAATACAACGGGGACGCAATTGAAAACTTCACGGAAATTTTTCAACATGCCCCAGGTCACCAGCGCGCAGTCCAGACCGCTGTCGACGAGGGCCGGGAGCTGGTTTATCGTATTATCAATACCATTAGTTTTGGTCGAAAAATAGTAGCCATCCAGCGCCAGAGTGACTGATTTACCATCTTTTGCGAAAATGCGAGAGAGACGACGTTCTTTAGACATTTTTGACTCCTGAGATAGGAAAAAAACAAAAAGGCCCTCAGAGACTTTCGTCTCTGAGGGCCTTCGATTCACTTACCCTTTTGATAATCGTTCAGCTACCCAAACCATTATCAATTAATTTTTTCAGCCTTATGGGTGGGGTTTAAATGGTGTTTAATTTAAATCCGTTCCTTTGCTTGAATTAATTACTAGCATGTCTTAGTTCTTTCTGTCTAGCCATTGTTGATAAACTGAGATGCCTGTCACAAATCCGGGTTGAGTTTAAACTTATCGGTACTGGCGAATGGGTTGTTGTACTGTTCTTAACCAGCGATATTTATGATGAGAACCTGCTGGAGGAAACTTTCAGGGGATATATTTACACCGGGAAATGTTTACCTGATTCATCATTCGGCTATTCCTTCATTTTTTTCTACTGAACTCAGATTAAAAACGATCCCTGTGCGCTGTTTCTGTTGGTCGACGCCGTGTTTTATCCTGGGGTCTGCGATGATTCGCCCATGGTCAGGAGAAAAGTCTTAAAGAGATTATTTTAAAACCACGACAGATCATCCTCTCAGTTTCCTTTTACTGAATGTAATGACGATTATTCTTATTTTTGACAGCAATAGACAGCTGCCTGTCGGGAATTTATACTTCGCCGCATTGAAATTTCAATATACATTTAGCTCGGCGTTTGTCGAATGTCTTCAGCGCTGCAGCGTCGTTTTAATAGCCCGTAATTAATCTTATTTTGCTCTCGGGGCAAAATATCTCTGTGGCGGCAACGCCAAAGCACTACATCTGGAAATGTTTATTAAGGATATATAATGAAAAAGTCTCTTCTGGCAGCATGCGCGACGTCCATTCTTTTTTGCTCCGGCGCCATGGCTGCGGACGTAACGGCTTCCGCAACGGCAAGCTGGGATGCTTCTGCAACAAAAGATACCACCAGCCTGTTGGTCGTTACGCCGCTGCGTTCCGTCTCTTTTGAATATGCCGAAGGTCTGAAAGCGTTTAATTCACAGGATGGGGCGTTTGATATTACCATTCAGGGGCAGGAGAACGCGTCCGATTTCGTTTTAACCTCTCAACTGGTGACCAACACGCTGACCCGCGCTACGGATAACTCAACGCTGGAAATTGGCGTGGCATGGAACGGTGAGAAGCTGTCCAAATCCACGCCGGTGAAAATGATGGATATTAGCAATAATATTACCGCAGGCCTGGAAGCGCTGATCGCGGGATATGCTGATAAAGATAACCGCACCAGCACGCAGAGCGCCTTCCTGTTTACCGTCGATTCCGCTACCTCAAATGGTACCACCGCGACGCCTTTCGCTTCCCTTGCCGACGGCTACTGGAGCGGCGATGTGAAGGTGCAGTTTACCGCCGAGTGGACGCTGTCTCAGAGCTAATATCGCCTTTAAATTTGCCAATAAGGAGGGGTAGCCCTCCTTTATTTTAATGATGAAAAAATTATACCCATTTTTATTTCTGCCGCTGTTAATCAGCGCTAGCGCGGCGGCGATTGGCGTTGGGGAAGTGACCTCCATTATGTTCGCCAATGACCAGATGCTGGCGAAAGAGATCGATAACGCCAGCGACTCGGCGCGATTTGTTAGCGTCAGCGCCCACCGCCTCTCTACGCCGATGGCAGGGGGCAAAATTATTCCGATGGAACAGCCCGGCGAGTTGCTTTCTACCCCGGCAAACGTAATTCTTCCCGCCGGCGCCAGAGAACATTTCCGCTTTATTTATCATGGTCCTGAAGATGATAAAGAGCGCTATTACCGGCTGTCGTGGCTGGATGAACCGGTGAGCGATCATCAGGCCAGCAGTAATTCACGTCACGGTATGGCGACAACCTCAGCGCAAATTAACACCATTCTGGTGGTGGCGCCGCGCAAGGCGAAATTTAACTATCAGCATCGCGGCGATACGGTGACGAATACCGGCAATGTGACCTTCCGGGTTATTTCCTATGGGCCCTGTAAAGATCCTGAAAAAAATAAAGGCGAGGGCTGCCGTGAACGTTATTACGTCATGCCCGGACTTAGCGCAAAAATAACGCATACGCAGGTCGCGAATAAACAGACGCGAATCGGTATCTGGCACGAAGGTAAATATATTCACGTCAAATAGAGAATTACAGATGTCAGGATGGTTATTCAGAAAAGGAATGCTGCTGCCGGGAATATGTCTCGTCTGTACCGTCGATGCTTCAGCCAACGAAAGCGCGGGCAGAGCGACGCTGCTGCGGGTGGGGGATTATGTTATTCCGCCCGTTTTTGCTGATGCGCTTAAGCAGGGGATGCGGGTACCGGTTTTTATCCGCTACAAAGAAGCGGAACTGCCGTCGCGCAGTCGGCAAAAAATCGCCGATGCGCTGATTGCGACCAAGGACGGGGCGCTGACGATCCGCGAACTGACGCTGCTCTCCACGCCGGATAACCTGTCGCTATCTGCGCCAGTAGAGGAGATTGTCAATGGTCTGCAGGACCAACAATTTTCTGCGGATATGACGCTGCGTCTCTCCGGCGCGGCGCAGATCACTTTCGACGTCCGGGCATTTTACCTTGAAATGATCGTCGATCGCAGCGCGCTGGCGGCGACGACGCTTGCCAGGCACAGCGTTTTGGGCGACTCAACCGCCGGTGCGCCGTCGAACGTGCTCAATTATACCTTTGGTACTTATCATCACCGTTATAACGGCTACGACGGCACCAGCAGCTACCTGACGCTGGATAACACCGCGGCATTTCGCGAGCACCACGTGAATATCAACGGCTCTTTCTACGGTATCGGCTCTGGCGACAGCAGCGGTAACCTCTACCGGGCGATGTATGAGCGCGATATGGCAGGCCAACGCCTGGCGTTGGGAATGGTCGATACCTGGAATCTACAATCCATCGCCAGCATGAGCGCGCTGAATTCCAGCCGCATCTACGGCGTGAGCTATGGCAATAAAAGCAACTCGCGCCTTGAAGATACCGCCCTGTCCCTGACGCCGATTACCGTCTTTTTACCAGCGGCGGGCGAAGTGCATATTCTGCGCGATGGCAAATTACTGAGCATTCAGAACTTTGCGATGGGCAGCTACGAAGTCAATACCGCAACGCTGCCGTTCGGCATATATCAGGTTGAGGTGCAGGTTGTGATCAACGGCAAAGTGGCCAGCAGCCGCACGGAACAGATTAACAAAACCTACGCCCGTCGCTCGAGCGTCACCGAGCGCTGGTCGTGGCAAGTATTCGGCGGAATGCTCGAATACCATAAAACCGACTATCGACCACAACATGCCCGGCGCGAGGGGAAGCAGGAAACCTGGCTTAGCGGCGGCGCGGCGGCGGTCACGCTGCCCTGGCTCGCCGGGACTGGGTTTAAAACCACGCTATACGGTTTCGACAGCAACGCCGTAAACGAAAGCGAAGTGGATGTGTTGTTCAACGAACGTCTGCGGGTTAATCAACAGGTTTTGCTGGCCAACGACGGCAGCAGGAAAAGCATCACCACCCTCAATCTGAGTCTGCCTGCGGGCTATGGTTCACTTTGGGGTTCGCGAGAATTTACGCATATTGGCAATCACTTACCGCTGCGCAAAGGGGATTACTTTACCTGGGGGACAACGCTGCCGCTGCAATCGCTGACGCCCTACCTCGGCACATTGACCTTCAGCCGTACGGAAAACTACAGTAATAAAACGCGTTATAACAACCTTGATTACTCGCAGACGCTGGCGTCGGGGCGCTACGGTACCGTTACCCTGAGAACCGGGGTGCAGAATTACCACTATCAGCGCAACCAGGACACCACGCGGGATAAATACATTAACCTCGATTTTTCGTTGCCGCTGGCGGCGTGGTTCAGCGCCGGGGTTTCCAGCGAAAACGGCAATATGCTGGCGAATATGGCGCTCAGAAAACGCTTCGCCGATAGCGCCATCACTCAGGCGGGCATCTCAGCTTCCCGGCGGTTAAAAAGCAAAGAGAGCGAGAGCTACCGCAGCGATAAACGGGCGATCAATGGTTTTGCCAGCTACGACACTAAATACAGCAGCGGCACGCTATCCGCCACCCATGCTTCGGATAACAGTACCAACCTCAATTTCAGTACCCTGGGCAGCGTCGCCTGGACCGGAAAAGATGTTGTTCCGGCCAAAGGAAGCCATACATCGGGGGTGCTGATCCATACCGATTTCCGCGACAACGCCACTATGACTGCCAAAATTAACGGCCAGCATTACCCGCTCAGCGGCCAGAAAAACTTTATTCCGCTGCCCGCCTATGGGCGCTACAGCGTGGAGCTGATGAATGACAAACGCAGCGCCGATAGCGTGGATATCGTCAGCGGCAGAAGCCATCAGGCGGTGCTGTATCCCGGTAATGTGGACGTTATTCGTCCGGAGATAAAACAGCTGGTTACGGTGTTTGGCCGCATTCGGCGCGATAACGGCACCGTCGCCGCCCACCTCGATATTCATAATCACATCGGCAAAGGGCGCACCGATGGACAGGGAGAATTCGCCATGGATGTTGATAAACGCTATCCGACCATCACTCTGGTCGAAAAAAACGGACAGCGCTGCGAGCTGGAGCTGAATCTGCAGGAAGCGCGCGGCGCGGTGTGGATGGGGGACCTGCAGTGCGAGGCGCAGATGCGTATGGCGGTACAGGGGGAGGGGCAGCGTGACACCTGGTAAACTGATTTGCGGCCTGGCGCTGGGCGCTTGCCTGGCGACCACGTCATTCCAGAGCCTGGCGGTGAAAGCCAGCAGCAGCGGCTCGGGGAAAAATGACTATATGTTTATTGAAAACCATGTCGATAACGAATATTTCGTTACCCCCGGCAGCCTGGACCCGCGCTTTTCCGGCGCAAACGTCTGGACCCGCTACTCGACGAAGCAGCGCAGTCTGGGCTATATGGGCTACGTCAGCTGGAGCTATCGATCCTACTACTACGATATGTGGTTGTCGGACTCGCCGGTGAATTCACCGTTTATCGGCATTCGCTGTATGACCACCGGCGCCGACTGCCCGTCGCAGGGCTATATTTCCGGCGAGGTCATTGATAGTGAAGGTTTTTATCATACGATGTCCGGAAGCTCTTTGAACAATGGCGGCACCGGCTACGCCACGTTCTCCCCGGCAATGTATGAATATCTGCGCAACCGTCAGCCTGGCGAGAGCGATGCCTTTGTGCTCAATCTTTGTTACACCAAAACTAATTACGATGCGGCATCCGGCCAGCGCTGTCGGGATCTCGCCTCGGGCGCGACGTGGCGTTATTACACCATCAATGCCACTAAAGTCGGGCATTTAACGCTGAACAGCACCGGCGCGCTGGCGGAAATCTGGATTGCCAGCGACGGCACGCCCAGCGTCAATATCGGTAGCGAGCACTGCGAGGTCAGTATCGTCGGCGGCGAAAGTGGGATGACCTGTAAAATGGTGTCGTATCGCTATCGTCAAACCAAGCGGGTGACCTCTTCTCTGTCATTTGAAATGGTGGTCGATACCGCCAGGCTGGGCTTTAGTCCGGCGTCTAAAACCATCAAATATAGCGGCAATGGATCCACCTGGTATAACTGGAGCGCTTCCACTACCTATAGCAACGTCTTTACCCCCGAAGGCCAGTACGTTTATGTGTTCCTCTCGAAAACCTTTTTCCAGAACCTGATCCAGCGCGGAATTAGCATTACCAATAACGACGATTTGTTTACCTTCTTCTTTGATAACAGTAACACCGCGCAGTCCGGGTTTTATCAGTTTACGGCGTCGAGTATGATCAATATTCTGCCGAAAGAGTATGGGATCAGTATTGTGTCCACGGACGGCAATGCTGCGCCGAAAGAGTCGGGCAATATCGGTGACCCGACGCCGATCGGCTTTGAATATCAGGTAACTGTCTCCTCCGAGCGTATGGCGGACGCGGTGACGGCTCAGGTGATTGGCGAAGGCACCTCTATTGATGGTGTCTCATACTGCCTGTTTATGTCGCAAGAGGGCGGCTGGCAGGTGCCGATCCCGGCCTTTCTCTCCTGGACGGCATCCACCGGAGAAACCCGCACCAGCCGCAATAGCTGCATCGATGCGGAGATCGATATGACCGCTGCGCGCTGGACGCAAACGCCGTGGAATGCGGCAATTGATGACGGCTACTATTTCACCACCCGCCTGCAGCTGCTGTTTCCGATGGACGATCCGCGCTCCAGACGCACTCTCGACGGCAGCGACTGGATGGGAACGGTCAACGCGAGCGGCGAGGTCAGAGTGACCGCCAAATGGCTGGGCGTCGAGTGAGAGGCAGATTAATGAAAGCCGCTGCTATGCTGTTGGCCGCGTCGCCGCTGGCGGCGGCAGGGGCGTTTTTTAATGCCGTCGTGTATGAGATACCCTCCGACCGGGCCTTTATCTCGCAGCCGCTGTATAACGACACGCCGCGTAATAATATGTACTCCATCGCGGCGTGGAAAATTGCCAAACCCGGCGCGGGGAATGAACCGGTTCTGCCTAATCAGGGCGAACTGCTCTACGCCCCGCTGCGCTTCAATTTACCGCCGGGAAGCAGTGAATATTTCCGTCTCTATTACAAAGGCCCTGAAGATAATCAGGAGCGCTATTATCGCGTGGTATTCAAAGAGACGCCGGTGACGCTGATACCTTTCAGGGCGACGCCGCAAAAGATGGATGTACTGCCGGTGGTGGCGATGAGCACTATTCTGGTCGTCAGGCCGCGTCAGCAGCGCCTGGAGTGGCAGATAGATGAACGCCAGGGGGAGATTTACAATAGCGGAAATACGTTTTTTCGGGTGATTGTTCACCAGGGGTGCGCGGGGAGTGATGAACGCGCCACGCAGCTGTATCTGCTGCCGGGCGAACGCTATCGCGACGCGGCTCTGGCAGGGAAAAACAGAAAATTCGTGGTGGCCAATCAGCGCTACTTTCCGTTGGGGAAGGCGTGCCCTGATTCTATTCAGTGAGCAACAGGGATTCGACCATCAGCTGCGCCAGCAGCAGCAGCAGGGCAATCAGCGCCAGCCATTTCGCGGGACGAAGCTTATGCTCCGGAATAGAGGTATTACGTAAGCGCACGAGCCATGGAGTATTTTTCATTATTGACGTCCTGTCCCTGATGTCTGTCAGCGAGATCGGCAGAAAATAGATCACGATCTAATTGTCTGATATTAATGGATTAGTAGGTAATAACCCATGATTAAATGAAGCTGGTTTAGCTTTCATTCAATAATTGGGATATAAATCATATCCACAATAAATAAAGATGATGGTCCATCCATAAACGCTATTTTCAGACCATCATCCGGTCGCCTGGGGTTTACAAAGGGTGGCGTCCTCCGTCTTCAGAGCTCATGGTCCCACGGCGGGTTAGCCCCCGGCCTGGAGACCGTCACCGCGGCGGCGCGCATACCGAGATCGACCGCGCGTCGCACCTGCTCTCGTGACAGTGTCACTAATTTAGGCTTCTCAAGGAGTCCGGCTTGCGAAAGGCTGGCGAGAATACCGGCATTGACCGTATCCCCGGCGCCGACGGTATCGGCAACCGTTACGCGAATCCCTGGAACATGAAGATGGAAATTAGCGGTCCAGGCATCGGCGCCGTCAGCCCCGCGGGTGACCACGATAAGCTTTGGTCCCAGAGCAAGCCAACGGCGTATGACCGCGTGTTCTTCGCCGGGTTCGGCAAACCACGCGAGGTCCTCATCGGAAAGCTTGACGATATCCGCCAGAGCAATCATCCGCATCATGCGCGCCAGGTGTTTCTGCCGGTCCTGGATGAAGATTTCACGAATATTGGGGTCGAGGAACATCACCCGGCGCGGCGCCTCTCTTACCATCAGCGCTTCATAAACGCTGCCGCACGGTTCGGCTATCAGGCTGATGCAGCCGAACAGGACGGCAGATACGTCATCACCGAGCGTCGGCAGGTCGCTTTCAGTCAGCATTCTGCCGGCGCTATTCTCATCGTAAAAGGTATAGCGCGCCTGTCCGCCTTCCAGCCTGACAAAGGCCAGCGTGGTCGGTAGCGGCGCGCGGGTTGAGGGCGAATAATCCACGCCGGAGGCGTCAAGCGTGTGGCGCAGCATGTCACCCATAAAATCGTCCGATAAACCGGAAAACAGCGCGACCGCCATCCCCTGGCGCCCCAGGGCGATGGCGGTATTGAACGCCGCGCCGCCGACGCAGGGCGTAAAGGCGGGAGCATTTTCACGGCTCCGGCAGGGCAGCATATCGATCAGGGCTTCTCCGCAGCAAAGGATCATGGCTTTTCCTCCCGGCTCACCGCGACCTGCGGCGGCGTTTCCAGGCCGTCGGCTACCTGCATCCAGTTGTCAGCGAATATCCCGCAGGCGGTCTTGATATCGACCCCGACCGGGAGCTCCGGACACTCGTTTTCCCCGTTGCTGCCCCAGTTCACCCAACCGGACTGACGGCGCTGGACTATCTGAAACGCGCCGGAGGGGCGGGAGGTCCACCAGATCATCGCCCGGCCGCTCGCTGAATCGTACTCGACGGTTTTACTGGCTGGTCCCGGGAACACGGTTTCATCCGGCACGGCGGAAACGTTGACGGGAGAATCAGTCAGGCGCCATTCCCGTTCATTCAGGTCGGCGCGAACGTGCGCCCGGGCGCGCACAACGCCAAGCCTTTCGCGGATTTCAGCTTCATCCAGCACGTTTTCCCAGCGGCAGAACATTCGCCAGTAAAGATCCCAGTGAGCGGAGGCCATATCGGCGAGCTGTTCGCGGAATTCGGCAAATTTCGGGCTCTGGTTTTCAGAGGTGGTAACGGTATGAGCCACCATGGCGACCAGCTCTTCGGCGTAGGGGTCGCCTGCGCGATAGCGGGTACCGCCGTAGGCCGCGAAGCGGTCAAACAGCAGTTTTCCCGGACCGCTTTCAAACTCGTCGCCGACGGTGATCTTGTTGGTCACCGAACGCCCGTTGATGACCGTCGAAAAGTCATCCACCCCGTAGCGCCGCTGAAACCACGGGGTATTCCAGCTGAACTTCCAGTCGATGGTGAAGTGCTTACCGCGTAGCTCCGCTAATAACCCATCGGGGATCGTGCCGTGCATGCGATAGTGATGATAGACCGGGCCTTCCTCAACAATTTCAATATCAACGAGGGTATGTTCCGGCGGGTTAATCAGCCCATTTTCCGGGGTAAAGAACGGACCGTAAAAACCGCCGATGGCGTTATTCCCGGAAGGAAGCAGCTCGACATTGTCCTGCAGACAGCGAAAATGGCGCAGCCCCCACTTGGATGAACCCACGCCCTGGGCGGTTCCCCGACACATTTCCAGATCGAAGCAGCCGGTATTGAGGCGGACAAAACAGTCTTTCTCCCGGCCAGGCAGGCGGTGGATACCAGCGACTTCACCGACTTCAGCCGCCGTTAACGGCCGCTCAAGCCGCATCCGGAGCGTGCCGCTGAAGCTTACCGTAGCGATAAAGGCGGTACTGTTTTGCGTCGACTCATGAGTGAGGCGCTGGCAAAGGATCCGCTGGTCCTCGCTGGTGATTGCCCACCACAGGGGCTCCTGCAGTTTCTCCGGGAGAGTAAACGTAATCGGTTCGCGATCCCGGGTAGCGTTCATCGGGTCCGTCAGCGTAATGTGATATGTCATGGGCGTAGACTCCATTAAAATTTAAGCATGCGAAGACCCGCCGCCAGCGCGGCGGATAAACAAAGCGTCAGGGAAAGCTAGCGGGTACGGGCGATCTCTTTTTTCCGCCAGAAGGTAAACAGTTCCGGATGCTGCTTCAGTCCGTCAATCGCCACGGCAAGAATGATGACGATGCCTTTAATCAATAGCTGGGTGAAAAAGGGGACGCTCAGCAGAATCAGGCCGGTGCTGAGCACGCCGAGAATTATCGATCCAATCAGGGTGCCGATAATTCGCCCGCGTCCTCCGGCGAGGCTGGTGCCGCCCAGCACTACCGCCGCAATGGCGTCCAGTTCATATCCCGTACCCGCCGTAGGCTGGGCGGAAATGACCCGGGCGGCGAAGATAATGCCCGCCAGACCCGCGCAGATGCCGGCAATCATATAAACCGCCGCCAGTACGCGTTTTACCCGGACGCCGGCCAGGCGCGCGGCCTGGGCGTTGCCGCCGACGGCATAGATATGACGACCGAACCGCGTGCGCTCAAGAATGAACCACGCCAGCAGATAAACCACCAGCATAATAATGACCGGAACAGGGATGCCGGCGAGATAGCCATTCCCCAGTTCGCGGAAGCTCAGGCTACTCGATACAATAGGTTGCCCTTCGGTAATGGTGTAGGCCATCCCGCGCAGGAAGGTCATTGTGCCGAGAGTGACGATAAAGGGCGCAAGAGCGAGATAGGCGGTGAGCACGCCGTTCAGCAGACCGCAGAGCGCGCCCACGCCCACGCCGGCCAGAATCGCCAGCGGCGCAGGGATCCCGGCCATCGCCGCAACCACCGAGATCACGCCGGAGACGGCGACGATAGACCCGACGGACAAATCAATTCCGCTGGTTAAAATGACGAAAGTCATGCCCGCCGCCAGAATAGCGTTGACGGAAATCGAGCGGGCGATATTCAGCAGATTATCGACGCGGTTAAAGTTTGGCGCAAAGGTCGACATCAGGATCAGCAGCACCAGCAGAACGATTAAGATCCCCACCCGATCCCACCATTTCGCAAAATCAAACGGCGCTTTGACCGGCAGTTCCGTCACAGGTTTATTGTTGTCCATGGCATTCTCCGGATTGACTGGTAAAGGTTCCTGTTGCGTGCAGCATCACTTCTTCTTCCGTTGCTGAATATGAGGGTAACTGGTGAACGATTCGGCCGCCGCGCATAACCAGCACGCGGTCGCTGATGCCGATGGCCTCCGGTAAATCGGAGGAGATCACCAGAATGGCTTTCCCGGCGCGGGCGAGTTTGTCGATCAGTTCGTAAATTTCCCTTTTGGCGCCGATATCCACGCCGCGGGTCGGTTCATCGAGGATAAGCAGCCTCGAATCGCGCAGCAGCCAGCGCGCCAGCGCCGCTTTCTGCTGGTTTCCGCCGGACAGGGCGCTGACGGGCAGTTCGACCGCATTTTCCCGCAGCCGTAACCGGCGCATCTGCTCAAGGACGGCGGCGCGGATGGTTTTGCGTTTAACCACGCCGCTGGCGACAAAGTTCTCCAGCGAGCTGATATCAATGTTGTGCTCAACCGAATGACCCAGAAACAGGCCCTGGGTTTTGCGGTCCTCGGTCACCATCCCGATTCCGTCGGCGATGGCGGCGGTGGGATCTGACGGATGGCTTACCTTGCCGTTAATACGTACGCTTCCCTGGGTGCGGGGGTCGGCGCCGAATAACAGGCGGGCCACTTCGGTTCGGCCAGAGCCAACCAGCCCGGACATGCTGACGACTTCGCCCGCTTTGACCTCAAAGGAGACCGGGCCGGTTGCGCTACCCGCCAGATCCGCGACCTCCAGCAGTACTTTGCCGGGCGTACGCGGTTCGTGCTGATAGAGATCGACGATTTGCCGGCCGACCATCATGCGTACGATATCGGTGGTCGAGACGCTGCTCAGGGTTTCCGTGCCGATCCACGTGCCGTCCCTGAACACCGTGACCCGGTTTGCCAGCTGCCATACCTCTTCCATGCGGTGCGAGATGTAGACCATCCCGACCCCATCCTGACGCATCTGCTCGATCAGCCGGTAAAGCTGGAGGGTCTCCGCCCGCGACAGGGCGGCGGTCGGCTCATCAAGCACCAGTACTTTTGCGTTTTCACTGACGGCGCGGGCGATCTCGACCATTTGCTGACGTCCGATGCTCAACGAGCCGAGCGGCGCCTGCGGGTCGATGTCCGCGTTAATCCGGTCCAGCTTCTCCCGGGCCTCCCGGAGCATCCGTTTGCGATCGAGAATACCGGCGAAAGAGGTCGGTTCCTGGCCGAGAAACAGATTTTCCGCCACCGTCATATCGGGAACCGTATTCAGCTCCTGATGGATGATGGCGATGCCATATTTGCGCGCATCTCTTGGCGTGCGAATATCAATCTCCTGCCCGTTGATATAGATCGCGCCGCTATCGCGCTGCTCGTTTCCGGAGAGGATCTTCATCAGCGTGGATTTACCCGCGCCGTTTTCCCCCATCAGGGCATGGACCTCTCCGGCGAATAAATCAAAGCGTACGTTGTTCAGCGCGAGGGTCGCGCCGTAGCGTTTTGAAATCCCTTCCAGCCTGAGCAAGGGGGGTGAAGTGATGTCGGCCATTGTCTTTGCCCTCCGGGATGAACCCAATCGTCATCCCGTTTTTGCCTCTTGAGTGATGATGTGATTACCAGCCCGGATAGCTATCTACGTTGTCGCGCGTGACCAGCACGCTGGGGATCAATACGGTAGGGGACGCAATAGGCTTGCCGTCAACCATATCCTGAGCAAGCGAGATGGCCTGGCGCACCATTTCGCCCGGGTTTTGCGTGGCGGTGCCGATAAACGGTGAGCCGCTGCGCTTGAGTTCTTCAACCGCTTCCGGGCTGCCGTCTACGCCGGTGACTTTAATCGCACCGGCTTTGCCGGCCTGCTCAACGGCCAGCACCGCGCCGAGCGCCGAAGGATCGTTCATACCGAAAATACCGGAGACATCCGGATTGGCGGTGAGCATATCGGTGGTGACCATCAGGCCTGAAGCGCGGTCGTTGCGGGATGCCTGCTGCCCGACGATTTTGATATCCGGATATTTTTGCGCGACGTTTTTACAGCCTTTGATGCGGTCAATAATGGTTTGAATCGGCGTGCCGTCCACCAGCAGCACTTTGCCTTTGCCGCCCATCTGGCTGAACAGATATTCGCAGGAGGTTTCGCCGGCCTGGATGGCATTGGTCATGATCGCCGCGTCAGCGCCCCTGGCGGGCGTATCGACCGCGATAACGATAATTCCGGCGGCTTTTGCCCGCTGAATGGCCGGCTCGATGCCGGACTCATCGACGGCGGAAATAATGATCAGATCCACTTTCTGCTGAATAAAGGCGTCAATCTGCGTGTTCTGGTTTGCCAGATCGACCTGCGCATCTTGTACGTTAAGGGTTGCGCCGATTTTTGCCGCGGCCTGCTTTGCGTTCCTTTCCATTGCCGAGAAGAAGGGGTTGGACATGTCCTGCACCATTAAGCCGATGTGGGATATTTTTTTGCCCTCCTGCGGCGCGGCGCTGGCGGCGGGGATAAATCCTGTCATGGTGGTGATTACCGCAGTAACCGCGACAGCCAGAAATGCTTTACGAAGTTTGGTCATATTCTGTTCCTTTCATTATCGTGTGGTATGACGTACGGCCAGGTGTGGGGAAGCCTCAGAAATAATCCCCTGATGTTGTTTTTTTACTGGCGGCCGATTATTCAGCCGTTATTTAAATCTCAAAATGATTAGAGAGGGCTGGCAAACGCGTTGCGAACGCTTTGCCGCTGTTAGCCGGCCCGCGCGCGCGAAGCGGCGTCGGGCAAGTCCATTCGGACGAAACGTTGTCAGCAATCTCTATAATGTCTTTTAATTGTTATGCGTTTTTTTACAGCCGCAGGACTGGCGAATAACCAGCTCGGCGGGAACTTTACGTTGGGTGTTGATTTCTCCTTTCCCTTCCGGGTTAATTAACTGGATAAGCATTTCAGCCGACTGTCTGCCAATCTCTTCGCTATTTTCATTGAGCACCGTCAGCGGCGGATTTAATAGCGGCGCCCAGTCGAATTCGTCGTAGGCAATCAGGGCCATATCCTCTGGAATGGCTATCTGGCGCTGCTGGAGCTGTTTGAGCGAACCCAACAGGATAGGGTTGTTACCGGCAATAAGGACATCCGGCAGCGCTTTCTGGCAGTCGAGGTACTGGCTCAGTTTGTCTGCAGCCGACTGCGCGTCGTTTTCCGTTTCGACAACTTCAAGCGTAGCGCCGCACCGCTCGGCGGCCTCGCGTATCCCGCGCTCGCGTTCAAAACGCGTGGTCCAGCGGTCCGGGTAGATAAGGAGCAGCCAGTTTTTATAGCCGTGCTGCGCCAGATGGTTTCCCACCAGCAGGCTGGCATGGTAATTGTCGGTCGTGACGCTGGGAAAGTTGTGCTCGCCGCGGGGCGGGGAATCAACGAAGACGACCGGGATGTCCCATTTCGCCAGCAGAGTCAGGCTTTCCGGCTGCAGCGTCACCGTCGAAATGATCCCGGCCATCCGTGACTCGATCAGGCGGTTAATCATCCGATCTTCCTGCGCGCGGTCGTAGATGCCGTTGACCGCAATATCGCCAAGCACCACGGTCCACTGCGAAGGCTGCAGCATCTGCTGAATGCCCGACATCAGGTTGAGATAGTAAGAGTTCGACGCATGGGCGGTGATCACCGCCACCGAGTCTCTGCTCGAACGGCGTAGCGCCTGGGCCGCGCGGTTGGGTACGTAGCCGAGCTCTCGCGCCACTTTTAAAATCAGCTCCCGGCTGTCGTCAGCGACGCCATCGCCACCGTTTAGCGCGCGCGAAACGGTAAACATGGAAAATCCCGTCGCTTCGCTCACATCCCGCATCGTTGCTTTACGCATTTTTCGCTCTCTGCTTTTAAGAAATTACCTGCGATATAAACGGTTATTGTCTGTACCTAAACGTTTATGAGAGTAAACATAAACGTTTAGGTTTGTTTGATCAGTGAGCCGCTTCTCGTTTTGTGAACAGAAGGTAAATAACGTTGTTTGTGAATGATTTCTATGAATTTATTGATTTAATGCATATTTGACCCGCCAGCCGCTTTGGTATTCTTGGCCTCTTCATTAGCGGTCAGACAGGGTAGTCGCGTTGGAAATCTTTTTTTAACCCACTGAAAAGTATTCTCTAAATATTTTTCACATTGCAAATATCACGGTCCGTTATCGACGGATCCGCTTTTGTATGGGTTAAAAAAAAGGTTCACCATGAAAGTCACATGGAACGTCAGCCCTGCGGGCTACCAGCTGCTAAGCAAACGCTGTCCCGCCTGCCATGGGCAGCAGAAATTCACGCCATCCGGAGCCTTCCGGATCAATTCGCAAAAAAAACAGCTCGATGTCTGGAGTATCTATAAGTGCGTCCGCTGCGCATACACCTGGAACATCAGCCTGTTCTCTCGTTTACCCGTCAGTAAAATAGATCCACACCTCTATGAGCGACTCATGGCAAACGATAAATCTGCTGCAGAGGACTACTCTCACGATTTGCAGGTTCTGCGGCGCAATAGCGCGTTGTTAGCGGGTTCGCCTGAATTCGTCGTACGGGAAGGCTGGCGAATCAGCCTTGTCCGTGCTGCTCAGGTCAGCGTCAACGTCTACGTCGAGCGCGCTTTTCAGGTCAGCTTACTGGCGGTGCTACGTAGACAGCTCGGCCTTAGCGGCAGCGCGATCCGCAAATGTCTGGCGGCGGGCGATATCGCCGGAATTACGCTGAAAGAGCTACGTTCGCCGAGGATACGGCCAGAAGGACACAGGCTTTATATCGTGAAGGAACTTCTTCTGGCGCGCAGGCGAATTTCATTAAATACCGGCTCAGATCTCAGGAGATGATAGCCCGTTTCCCCGGATAGATTGCTATCCGGGGAGCTGACTCGCAAAAATGGAGCCCGGTTGTCCACGGTGGAAAAATAACCTTGCCTTTCTTACTGTGCATTTATACAGTTTCTGGTGACGACGCGGCGACCAGTGTCGATCGACTCGCCGGATATTGCGACGGCAAATTCTGTTTAAAAAAGGAGAAAACCCTGTCTATGGATACGCGTAAAGAAGTGCTGTTTGTCCTCATCCAGGAGTATGCCGACTGGGAGTTTTCGCTGCTGGCACCCGGCCTGCGCCGGGGGTTTGGCGTATGGGAGCCGCGCTACGAAGTCAGGACCGTAGCTGCGGATGAGGGGCCCGTGAGGTCAATTGGCGGGGTGCGCTGTCTGCCGGATTATACCTTCCAGACGATACCTGATGACTACGCTGCTCTGGTGCTGGTGGGGGGAATGAACTGGTGGGGAGAGGAGGCTCAGCGGGTTGTGCCTCTGGTTCAGCAAGCGCAGGCGCGGCAGATCGTCGTCGGCGCAATATGCGATGCTTCGGCATTCCTCGGCGCACACGGTTTTCTTAATGATGTTGACCATACCTCCAACGGCCTTGCATACCTGCAGAGCAGGGCGGGGTCAGCCTATCGCGGCGCCTCACGGTACAAAAACGTGCCATCGGTCCGCGACGGTAACCTGGTCACCGCCAACGGCGTTGGCTTTCTGGATTTTACCTGCAATATGCTGTCTGCCTTAAACGCGGCCCGCCAGGAAGAGATCGAAGCCATGAGGGCGACCTTTACGTCGGGAATGTTTACCGAGGGCTGATGCGGACCATCGCAGTGGGCTGCGGTCGTCTCATCAGGCTAACCGCATCCGGCGCGCCGCTCAGAGACAGACAGGGTCTCGCAATGGACAACCCTGCCTGAATTTGCCGGCCAGCGGCCTCAGTCGGCGTTTACATAATAAACAAATGCCAGCTTATTGCCGTCCGGATCTCTGACGTAGGCGCTGTGGAAGCCTTCACCGTACTGAGGGCGATGTCCCGGAGCGCCTTCATCGCTTCCTCCCAGACTGAGCGCCAGCTGATGCAGCTGCTGAATATGCTCAACCGAACGTGCGTTCAGAGCCACCATAACGCCGTTGCCGGTTGTCGCCTGCTGCTGATTAAACGGTTGGCCAACGCACAGCCCGATGGTGCTGTTTCCGCTGAATGTCCCCCACGATGCGCCTTGATCGCTTCGGCCGCTTTGCGGCTGCCCCAGCATCTCCATCAAAGGATCGTAAAAACGAATGGCGCGCGGCAGATCGTTAGTGCCGAGCATAATATAGGAAAACATGACGCCTCCTCCTTTTCGCCTGCAAGTTGTTGCCAATCTAGCAGCAAGGTGAAATGTCATGCAGTCCCGGCAGCCAGAAATCATACCTTCGTCGCGATTATTCAGCGAAAGCGTCCGCCCTGGGGGCTCCCCTCAGCTTAAATCGTGCAAATCTTTATCGTTGGGCGGCAGCAGCGATATTTCGTCGAAATTAACCCGCAGGCCGCTGCGCTGTGGCGTACAGCACATGATGCCCACTTTCGCGGCGCCGGTCGGAAAAGGGCACAGCCGCAGTAGCGGCCACTGGTGGCCATCCGTTGAGTACTGCAGGCGCAGCGCTTCGCCCCGACGGGTCAGGCGCAGCCAGAACGCCGCGGGGTTGCCTGGAAAAATGCCGGTGGCCCAGTCTGAAGTTCCCAGCGTCAGTACGCTACCGATGGCGGGCGCGCCGTCGTTGTACTCGATACCGGCCTTAAGCCAGTGCCGGGCGTCCTGCATTAACATAATCCCCGCCTGGTCATACAGGGTGCTGAAATCTGCGCGCACCCGCACCTGAAAGGTGAAATCCCCCGCGGCTTCCGTGGCATAGATATGCCCGGAGAAGCGCTCAAACCCGTACCAGGTTTCGCGCCAGAAGTCGGTTTCCTCATCGGTTACGACGCTAAGTGAGCCGTCCTCTTCCGACCATGTTGCGGGTTCGTTAATCCATTGAAATACCTGTTGCATCAGGCCTCCTGTCTTTGCTGAATAAGCGTTAAAAACTGCAGCGTATCTTCGTCTGCCTGCTGCGTAAGGCGCGGATCCCACGCCGGACTGTCAGCGTCGCAAAAGCCGTGCTGCGCATTGAACATCCGGCAGGTCACGGAGGGAACGTTCTCCAGCTGATCTTGCATTACCCGGGGATCGAACGCCGGTTCCTCGCTGGCGAGAATCACCAGCGTCGGGCAGGGCGGCGCAACGTCGCTGTAGTGGCGGATCCGCGAGCCGTAGTGGCAAATCGCGGCGTTGCAGAAACCGCTTCTGGCGGCCAGCCAGGCTAAGGTGGCGCCCACGCTATAGCCGATGAGGATTAGCATGCCATATTTTGTTTTCAGCTCGGCCAGCAGCGACTCAATGGCGGTGGTGTCGAATCCGACGTTATCGTTAAAGTGACGCCAGGCTTGCTCCTGCTGCTCATAGGCGAACGGCGCAGAGTGGGGAAAAAGCGCTGGCGTGTAGACATCGAAGCCGCGGCTGCGCCAGGTCGCGGCGGTTCGCTGAATATGCGCATTAATGCCGTAGATTTCATGCAGCAGGATGATGGCTTTATCACACTCAGGTAACATAAATGCGCCTCGGTCGGATAAAAACAGGATTGTCAGGTGGCCGAATGATGGTGTCTGGGGAAACGGGCTAAATTTTGCAGCACTCAGGCCAGAGCAGCAAGCTCCCTTTTTACGTTACCCTGCATATCCCTTAGCGGCCAGACGATATTGCCGGTGATGGATATTCATCACCACCGGCATTTTGCCGCATTAACCCCACGCTATGTTGGCCTGACGGTGGCTGTTTTCAGGTTGCGGGCGAAAGCCTTCAACTGACAGAGCATCGCCTCCCGATCGTCCTGGTGTTGTTCGATGATTTTCACTATTGCTGAGCCGGAAATAGCCCCGGCGGCTCCCGCTTTCATGGCATCCGCCACCTGTTCCGGGGTTGAAATACCAAACCCCTGAATCGGCGGTGGCGCCTGATAGTCACCAAGCTTAGAGACCAGATGTTCCAGCGGCAGCGCGGCGCGTTTTTCCGCGCCGGTTACGCCCGCGCGCGACAGCAGGTAGGTGTAACCGCGGCCGTGAGCGGCAATGTGTCTCAGCAGCTCATCGTCCGCATTGGGTGGGCAGATAAACACGGGCGCAATATCATGGCGCATCGCGGCCTCGCGGAACGGCGCCGACTCTTCGAACGGGACGTCTGCTACCAGTACAGAATCGACGCCCACGCGGGCGCAGGTGGCATAAAACGTCTCGATTCCCCGGTTATACACCAGGTTTGCGTACATCAGCAGACCGATGGGCAGCGCCGGATACCTGGCGCGAATGGCGGCCAGCATGTCAAAGCAGCGCGCAGGGGTGACGTTGGCTGCAAACGCGCGCAGGGCGGCATTTTGTATTGTCGGGCCGTCGGCCAGCGGATCGGAGAAGGGAATCCCCAGTTCCAGCGCATCGGCTCCGCCCTCGATCAGCGCATCGATAATTTGCAGCGACAGATCCGGCTGCGGGTCGCCGAGCATCACGAAGGGAATGAACGCGCCTTCTCCCCGAGTTTGCAGTCGCGAAAACATATCGTTATAGCGTTTCATCACATTTCTCCTCGCGCTTGCAGAATGTCGTGCACGGTAAAGATGTCCTTATCGCCGCGGCCGGAAAGGTTCACCACCAGCAGCTGCTCTTGTTGCGGATTGTCGCGCATCATTCTTAAGGCATGCGCGAGGGCGTGGGATGACTCAAGTGCCGGAATAATGCCTTCAGAACGGCTCAGGGTTTTAAATGCCGCCAGCGCTTCATCGTCGGTGACCGAAACGTATTCCGCGCGGCCAATACTGTTCAGATAGGCATGCTGCGGCCCGACGGCCGGGAAATCGAGGCCGGCGGAAATAGAGCAGGACTCTTTGATCTGGCCGTCATCGGTTTGCATCAGCGGCGTTTTCATGCCGAAATAGATGCCGGTCCGCCCGTGTTTCAACGGCGCGCCGTGTTCCCCGGTCTCAATACCCAGGCCAGCGGGCTCAACGCCAATCAGTCCGACCTGGGGCGTATCGATAAAGTCAGCGAACATGCCGATGGCGTTGGAACCTCCGCCAACGCAGGCGATAACCGCATCCGGCAGGCGCCCCTCTTTTTCGAGGAGCTGCGCTTTGGTCTCTTCGCCGATGATGCGCTGAAATTCGCGTACGATAGTCGGGAAAGGATGCGGGCCAGCGGCGGTGCCCAGCATAAAGTGGGCGGTCTCATAGCTCCCGGACCAGTCGCGCAGCGCTTCATTCGAAGCATCTTTCAGGGTGGCTGAGCCGCTGTGCACCGGGATCACTTCGGCCCCCATCAGGCGCATACGAAAGACGTTTGGCGACTGACGTTCAATATCTTTCGCCCCCATGTAGATACGGCACTTCAGGCCCAGCAGCGCGCTGGCCAGCGCCGAGGCCACGCCGTGCTGACCGGCGCCGGTTTCGGCAATAATTTCGGTTTTGCCCATCCGTTTTGCCAGCAGCGCCTGGCCGAGCACCTGATTAGTCTTATGCGCGCCGCCGTGCAACAGATCTTCACGTTTGAGATACAGGGTAGTGCGCGTACCCTGCGTCAGGTTACGGCAGCGCGTTAGCGCCGTCGGGCGACCGGCGTAGTTTTTCAATAGATGGGTTAATTCCGCCTGAAAGCGCGCATCTTCGCGTGCGCTAACAAACGCCTGTTCCAGCTGGCGTAGCGCGGGGATGAGGATCTGCGGAACGTACGTACCGCCGAATTCGCCAAAGTAGGGGTTAAGTAAGGGACTCATTATTGCTCCTTGTTGTATGTGCAGTGTCTGATGATTCGGGGTCTGCCCCCGGAAAGGACGCTGCACATGAAGTGAAATCGGGTACTGCGCAGCGGCTCCCGGCTGCTTGCACTTCGGCAGATGCGTCCCATGCGTAAAATCCGGGCGAAAAAAAGCCCGCGTTTTAGCGGGCCGGGTATCGGTGTGCAAACTGCAGACGTGACGATACTGCCCGTTATCGGGAAGTACGCCACCAGCCGTGCAGATTCATGATGATTACGCGTTGCATTATTCGCTATCCTGAAATTTATCTTGTACTAGTAAACTAGTTTGATAGGTCAATGTCAATGGCATAATGATTGACGCCCAGAATCAATGGAGGCCGCTTTTCCGGCCAGGGCTGGCGTTACGCCAGATTGCTTTACGCCATCAAATCAAGGTAACGTTGTTTTTTCAGCTTATTTTCTATCTGGTTAGCGAGAACGTATGAATGTAAACCGTTCCGATATGGCCGACCTGGTCTATTTTTGCGCCATCGCTCGTCATCGCAGTTTTAGTAAGGCCGCCGTCGAGCTCGGCGTAAGCGCCTCGACGCTGAGCCATGCCCTGAAGGGGTTTGAGGCGCGGCTGGGCGTGCGTCTGCTGAACCGTACGACCAAAAGCGTAACCCTGACGGCGGCAGGCGAGAGTCTGGCCAGCGCGGTGAGCGAGCCGGTGGCCGCCATCGATGGCGCGATTGAACAGCTCAACCAGTTTCGCGACTCGCCTGCGGGACATATTCGGCTTAACGTCGCTGTCGAGGCAGCCACGCTGCTGCTGGCGCCGATCCTGCCCGTTTTTGCCGAACGCTATCCCGATATTGAGCTGGATATCGTGGCCAGTAACCGCATTGTTGATGTCACCGAAGCGCGTTTTGACGCCGGTATCCGCTATGGCGGAACCGTACCGGAAGATATGGTGGCGCAGCGCCTCTCCGCCGATGTGCGCTGGGTCGTCGCCGCGTCGCCCGATTATCTTGCCCGCTTCGGCGAGCCCCTGCACCCCAACGATCTTCAGCACCACCGCTGCGTCAGCAACCGTCTGGGAAACAATCGGATTTATAAATGGGAGTTTGAGCGCGGTGAAGAGCAGCTGACGATCAAAGTGCCGCCGCTGTTAACCGTCGATCTGGCGGAGACGGGCGTGGTGGCCATCCTTCAAGGATTCGGCCTGATGTACCTGCCGGAGCCGCTGATTAGGCAGCACGTCAGCGAGGGGCGCCTGCGTCTGGTGCTCACCGACTGGGCCTCTTACGGGCCGGGATTCTATATCTATTACTCCAGCCGACACCAGATCCCTACCGGATTGCGCCTGCTGATCGCGCTGGTCCGTGAACTGCAGCCGCTCGGTTTGTAGCCTGATTGATGAAAATGACTCACAGCCCCATTCGATAGCGAGGGCTGGCTCCTTCTTTTTGCGCAGCTTAACCTGTGGCAAAAGAGAAGGAGAGCTCAATGACATATTCGCCCCGCAATTTCGCCGGTCTGCTGTGGTTTGTGGCCATCGCCATCGTTCTGTTTAGTCATAACCGCGTCAGCCATGCCGCCGAGGTTAAAACGCTGGTTATCGTCTCTCATCCTTACCCTGAGCAATCGGTGTTGACGAAAGGTCTTCAAGCCGCAGCGCAAAGCGTGCCCGGCGTGACCGTACGCAATCTTGAGACGCTTTACGGCTATGATAGCCGCAATATCAATGCCGATGCCGAGCGTCGATTGATGCGGGAACACTCGCGCGTCGTGTTTATCTTCCCGACCCACTGGTTCAACATCACGCCAATGATGAAGGCCTGGCTGAACGATACCTGGGGCAGCGTGGGGCCGGGCGTATGGCAGGGTAAAGAGATGCTGATTGTTACGACCGCCGCGGGAGGAGAATCGACATACGGCGAATCCGGGCGAACTGGCGTCAGCCTCGCCGACGTCTTCACGCCGATGAAGGCCAGCGCTCTGCATGCGGGAATGACCTGGCTTCCTCCGCTGGTTTTTCAGAGCGCCAGCCGCAGTCAACTGCCTGAGTACCAGCGTCAACTGGTGGAAAGGCTGAAGAATTAACGTGCCGGGAAGGAGTACAGGATGAAAGCTTTTATTGCCGCTGCGGCAATGTCGTTGATGCTGGGCGCGCCTGTCCAGGCAGAAGAAAAGAGAGGTGAAAAAATGGTTCCACTTAGCCCAACCGTACTGTCCGCTGAGGATGTCCAGTCCGTCGCGCCCGCGCTTGTCCGCTTCGGCAGCGAGGTGCTGATAGACGATCTCTGGCAGCGAAGTGAACTCTCGCGTCGCGATCGCAGCATCGTGACGGTGGCGATTTTGATCGCGCGTAACCAGCCCGCCGAGCTAAAACAGTATGTTGATGTTGCCCTGGATAACGCCGTCACGCCGGTCGAAATTTCCGAGATCATCACGCATCTGGCTTTTTATTCCGGCTGGCCTAACGCGATGGCCGCTGTTGCGGTCACGAAAGATATCTTTGCCGCCCGCGGTATCCGCCGCGAGCAGCTGGCTTCGGCATCTCCCGAGCTGCTGGCGCTTAATCAGGCGGCGGAAAATCAGCGCTCGACAATGGTGGAGCACAACTTCGGCGCAATTTCGCCCGGGCTGGTGAAGTTTACCGCTCAACCGCTGTTTCTCGACCTGTGGCAGCGGCCGGGGCTGAAACCGCGCGATCGTAGTCTGGTGACGGTCAGCGCGCTTATCGCCGCCGGGCAAAGCGCGCAAATTGGCTACCACCTTAACCGGGCGATGGATAACGGCCTTACCGCGCAAGAGGCGGGGGAGATTGTTGCTCATGCCGCGTTCTATGCCGGCTGGCCAAACGCCTTTTCGGCAGTAGCGGTGGTGGGGGAAGTCCTGCGCGCTCGCGGTCTGGAAGGGTGAGCGGATGCTGAAAACGCTCGGTGCGGTGCTATCCATTTTGATCATGATGACGGGCGCGGCATCCGCCGCCGCCAGGGAGAACGCGGTGAAGATTGAGTTTGTATTTAAGGGCGTCACGGTCGTCGGCTTGCTGGACGAGAGCGCTGCGGCTAGTGCGTTTGTGGCGCAGCTGCCAATGACGGTGAAGCTTGAGGATTATGGTTCTACGGAAAAGATCGCCTGGCTGCCGGAGAAGCTGCGCGATGTGGATGCTGGCGAATCAATGACTCCGCGACGCGGCGATATGGCCTATTACGCGCCGTGGGGCAACCTGGCTATTTTTCGCGAAGACTTTCGCCACTCGCCCGGTCTGATAAAGCTCGGGCGGGTGGAAGAGGGACTGGCCTCGCTCGACCAGCCCGGCGCGGCAACGGTGACCATCAGGCGTTACTAAGTTTATCCAGCGTTAAATGACCCTGACGACTTTATTTAATGGGCTTTCTACAGCCCATTTGTTGAATTCTTTTCGCATCTCCGGCATCGCAAAAATCATCTACACTTTTTCTGCGCATCACTTTCAAACCTGACGAGACACGCTCGTTAAGGCTGAGCATCCGACCTTTACACCCGACCAACTGCAGGCGTCAGGCCCGCAGCCTTGTTTTCTCTTCAGAGGAGTTTGTAACATGGCATTTGTGACCACCAAAGACGGCGTCAACATTTACTTTAAGGACTGGGGCCCGAAAGAGGCGCAGCCCATCGTATTTCATCACGGCTGGCCATTAAGCGCCGATGATTGGGATAACCAGATGCTTTTCTTCCTGGCAGAAGGCTTCCGGGTGATTGCGATTGACCGACGCGGTCACGGTCGTTCAGATCAGGTGAGTGACGGTCACGATATGGATCATTATGCCGCCGATGCCTCCGCGGTGGCGGAGCATCTGGATCTGCATAACGCCGTTCATGTCGGGCACTCTACCGGCGGCGGGCAGGTCGCGCGCTACGTGGCGAAGTATGGACAACCGCAGGGGCGCGTTGCCAAAGCGGTGCTGATCAGTTCGGTTCCGCCCTTGATGGTCAAAACGGAGAGCAATCCTGGCGGTACGCCAATTGAAGTCTTCGATGGTTTTCGCCAGGCGCTGGCTGCCAATCGCTCGCAGTTTTATCTCGACGTGGCGTCCGGCCCATTTTATGGCTTTAACCGTGAGGGCGCGGAGGTGTCCCAGGGCACTATTCAGAACTGGTGGCGGCAGGGCATGACCGGTAGCGCAAAAGCGCATTATGAGGGGATTAAAGCCTTCTCTGAAACCGACCAGACCGAAGATTTAAAAGCCATTACGCTGCCGGTGCTGGTGATGCAGGGCGATGACGATCAGGTGGTGCCTTATCAAAACGCGGCGATACTGCAGGATAAGCTGCTGCCGAACAGCCAGCTGAAAATTTATCCCGGCTTTCCGCATGGCATGCATACCTCCCACGCCGATGTGATTAACGCCGATCTGCTGGCGTTTATTCGCTCGTAGTCAGGCGGTATAAGAAGGCCGCCATGGCGGCGGCCTTATCGTCTACATCAGGCTTTCATGCTGGAGGATTTTGAGCATTTCATCCTTCAACATAAGTTTTTCTTTCTTCATCTGTACGAGCTCGAGACTGTATCCTTTGCCATCGACTCCTTCTATCCGGGAAATGTCGTGATCGAGTGCGTTATGTTTTTCGAATAGCGACTGAAAGCGCGGGTGCGTGGTTTTCAATCGAGAAATCAGCTCTCTGTATTCTGGAAACATGTACCTTCCTTGTTAATGGAGAAAGTGTGTACGACGACACACACATTCAGATTACCCATATGAATAAAATGGTAATGCGAACGAAGTCGCGTTTATGTTATGTAGCCATGAAATCTCAGGGGCCGGAGGCGGCCTGGAGGCATAGATGAATGTTGAAGAACCCACCGTTGCGTTGATTGGTCCCGGCGCAATTGGCACCACCATCGCCGCCGCGCTGCACGAGGTGGGTCGAACGCCTCTGGTATGCGGCCGGCGCGCTCACCCGCAGCTATCGCTACGTTTCGATGGCGGAACGATTGTGGTTCCGGGGCCAGTCGTCACTGAACCGTCTTCGGTCGTTGCGCCGTTCGATCTGCTTTTTGTGGCGGTAAAAGCAACGCAAATTGCCGCTATTGCGCCGTGGCTTAAAGCGCTATGCCATGCGCAAACGGTGGTTTGCGTGCTGCAAAATGGCGTTGAACAACGAGCGCTTTTCGCGCCTCATGTCACGGAAGCGACGGTACTGCCGTCGGTCGTCTGGTTCCCCGCGCAGCGCGAACCGGAAGCATCAGTCTGGCTGCGGGCGAAACCGCGCCTGACGCTGCCCGATGCGCAGGGGGCTGAACGGGTACAGTATGCGCTACGGGACACGCGCTGCGCAGTGGATATTAGCGACGATTTTCTCTCCGTGGCGTGGCGTAAACTGCTGCAAAACGCGGTTGCGGGCCTGATGGTACTGGCGGGACGGCGGGCAGGCATGTTTGCGCGCGAAGATATCACCGCGCTGGCTTTTGCTTATCTGCAGGAGGGGCTGAAGGTTGCTCGCGCCGCAGGCGCCAGGCTGGACGAGAGCGTGGCGCAGGAGATCGTCGCGGGATTTCATCGCGCGCCTCCGGACTTAAGTACTTCTATACTCACCGACCGTGAGGCTGGTCTACCGCTGGAGTGGGATATTCGTAACGGGGTCGTGCAGCGTTACGGCCGTATTTACCACATTGCCACGCCGTTAAGCGATGTGATTGTGCCGCTGCTGGCCGCCGCCAGCGACGGTCCCGGATAAAGGCGCGGGCGGCGGCACTAATCGATTATTGTTCTGCGAGCTCTGGCGACAGGTGACCAAAACGCCGGTGTGTTGCGTTTCCCGTGATTAGAGAGATTCTGCCAGCCGGTCTACGACAACTTTGCCGCTATTATCAAACTGGGTAATTCGATAATTCACGCAATACGAACGACGGGTGGAAAATTGATTGAATAACGCCACCCGGCCTTTTTTATCGCCATTTTTACTCACAATTATCCATTCGGTGACGTCCGTTGAATTGCCGTTATCGCTGCTGGCGTCCTGCTGTTCCACCAGTCGATCCTCTTTTTCTACCTTCAAAAAATCTCGTAACATTTATTTATCTCCGCTCATCATTGTTTTTAACAATACTCTCTTTATCGATTCATTCAATTAAACATTTTAATCAAAGGTATTGATTATTAGTCTGAAATGCATTGGTTTAATAGGTGCGTATCCAATTGAATTAATAGAACATAAATTTAATCGCCTCATCTGAAACACCTATATTTTTCCATGAGTAACGGTTTTTTAGCCCGAATCTATTTACGTGACAACGTCACATAAATGTTAATGTCGACCCACCTCACAGATAAGAATTTAATATTATTGATGCGAACTTGATCACTTGACTGGTCAAGTGAGTCGCGCCTATGTTGAAGGCACCTTCTTATCCGTTCCGGAGAGTAAGAAACATGGCCATCATTCGAACGTTAAACGGGGATATTTCCGCTAATCAGCTGGGCGTAACCTACAGCCACGACCATATCTACTGTATTCCGCCCTATTGGGCCGAGCGTCAGGATGACGACCTCTTGCTCGACGATCCACAGGCTTCTGAGCGTGAATTAAGCGACTTCCGCCAGGCGGGAGGCAATGCCATCTACGACGCCACCGCGCCGGATTATGGTCGTCAGGCCGCTGCCGTCGCGGCCATGGCGCAGCGCCAGCAGCTGCACATTATTGCCACCGCGGGTTTTAACAAAGGGTTTCTGTGGAGTAGTCAGCGACCGGGCACAGCGCAAACTTTTGCCGAGTGGATTGAGCGTTCTGACGTCGACGAACTGGTTGAACACGTTTGCCGCGAGGTCACCGAGGGAATCGAAGGCACCGCGCATCGGGCCGGCGTAGTGAAATGTGGCACCGGCTATAACGCCATTTCCCCTCTGGAATACAAAACTATGGAGGTTATCGTTCGCGCCCAGCAGCGTACCGGGGCGCCGATGCACAGCCATACGGAAATGGGGACGATGGGACTCGAACAGGCGCGGATCTTTAAAAAATGGGGACTGGATTTGTCCCGCTTATGTTTTGCCCATATGGATCGCAATCCTGACCCCTGGCTGCACCGTCAGATCGCCAACACCGGGGCGTTTCTCTCATTTGACGGTATCAGCCGCATTAAATATCACCCTGAGCACATTCGCACCCAGGCCATCCTGGCGCTCTGCCAGCGCGGTTATCAAAAGCAGATTTTGATCGGCGGTGATTTTGCCCGTAAATCCATGAGCGCGCATTACGGCAAAGGGGGACTGGGGCTGAAGTTCATCCTCAGCGACTGGCGGCCAAGATTCATGGAAGAGGCCCGGGAGGCGGGGTTTGACGGCGAAGCGTTGCTGCATGATTTCTTCGTCGAAAACCCGGCGCGTTACCTCGCTTTTGCCTGAGGAGGCGTCATGAAGCTGCATCATTTAAATGAGCGCGAGGCCAGGCGGGCGCTACAAAAGGCGCGGATAGCCTTACTGCCCCTTGGCGCGGTCGAACCGCACGGCGACCACCTGCCGCTGGATACCGATAACCTGCTGGCCGAGCGGTTTTGCGCGCGGCTTGATGAGCAGTTGGGCGAGTGCGCGCTGAGCCTGCCGGTTATCTCCTATAGCCAGGTCTGGTCGCTGCGCGGGCATGCGGGCGCGATTGATATCGGTAATGAACGGCTGACGTCGCTGCTGGTGGCGCTGGCGGAAAACATGGCCAGCTACGGTATTACCACCACGGCGGTGATCAACTCGCATTACGGCAACTTTGACGCGATTAAAGCCGCTTCCCGCCAGCTTAAAGAGCAGGGCATCACGCTGCTTAGCTACAGCTGGGCAGGTATGGATGAAGAGGTAAAAAAACGACAAACCTCGGCGGTGGCTTATCCGGGATATATGCATGCCGACGAGGTCGAAACCTCGCTGATGCTGGCGCTGGCGCCGGAGTTCGTCAACATGGCGGAGGCGCGCGCGCACTATCCCGAATTCCCGCAGAATTTTCGCTATCAGCCGATGCGCTGGACCGAGTTTTCTGCTTATGCGGTGCTGGGGGACCCCACCCTGGCGAGCGAAGAGAAAGGGCGCGCGTTTGTTGCCCGGGCGCTGGCGACCACCCTGGCCTCCATTCGCCACCACTTAACGCAAGGAGCCCGTGATGATTGAACGTCAGTCGATAACCGTTGACTGCCCGGCCGCTACCCCGGAGGAGGCTATTCGCGAGGCGGGGAACGCGCTGTGCCGCGCGGGGGCCTGCAGTCCGCAATACGTCCAGGCGATGATCGCCAGCTATCGCGAGCTGGGCCCTTATTTTGTCATCGCCCCTGGTCTGGCCCTGCCGCATGCCCGTCCGGAACAGGGAGCGATCAAAGCGCAAATTAGCGCGATCCGGCTGCGCGAACCGCTGGCGTTTGGTCATGCGGAAAACGACCCTGTGCGGGTGGTTCTGGGCCTTTCGGCTACCAGCAGCGACGCGCATATCCACCTTATCCAGCATATCGTCACCGTGCTCAGTGATGAAAATAATCTGCATACCCTGATGCATTCAGACGATCCGGAACAACTTTATCGGCTGTTGGCCAGCGGCTCACAGCGTTTATAGCTGTAATTAACACGGAGTGAATAGCGATGAAAATTCTGACAGTCTGTGGTTTAGGTATGGGCTCCAGCCTGATTTTAAAAATGAACGTTGAGGCGGTATTAAAGCAGCACGGGATTCAGGCCTCCGTGGAACATATGGATGTCTCATCCGCCGCTTCGGCCAACGCCGATGTCGTCATCACCAATGCTGAACTGGTGGACAACCTGAAGCATCTTTCCTGCCCGGTGGTGGTAGTAAACAACTACATTGATAACGCAGAAATCACCGCGGCGCTGACCCAGGCGCACATTCTGCGCGCGGGAGAGCCAACATGAGCGAGTTTCTTGGCGTCCTGCGCTGGATCACCATCAACATATTTGGTGAGGCGTCGATTTTAATTGGCCTGATCGTGCTGCTGGGACTGGTTTTGCAGAAAAAATCGCTGGCAGACATTGTGTCCGGCACCCTGAAAGGCATTCTGGGTTTTCTGATCATCGGCGCGGGGGCCGGGATTATCGTTTCCGCGCTACTGATCTTTCAGCCGATCTGGACCGAAGTTTTCGGCCTCAGCTCGATGAATCTGACCAATATTATCGGTCAGGCGCGCTTTAGCGAACGCTACGGAAGCAGCGTGACGATCGCCATTGCCGGCGGTTTCGCTATCAATCTACTGCTGGCCAGGCTGACGCGCTTTAAATATATCTATTTGACCGGACACATGATGTTCTGGACCACCATGATATTTGCCGGGGTGATGGTGAACACCGAGCCCGCTATTTCTGCGCTACAGCTGACGCTCATGCTGACGGTTATCATGGGACTGTACTGGACCTTGCAGCCCGCGCTGGTTCAGCCATGGGTACGGAAAATTACCGGCAACGATAACGTGGCGCTGGGGCATACTTCCGCCTCGGTCGCGCTGCTGGGGGCCATTTTCGGCCAGATCTTCGCCCGTAATAAAATCAGTTCCGAAGATATCAAAGTCCCTAAAAAGCTCGGTTTTCTGCGCGATTCCAACGTGGTGACCGCGTTAACCATGGCGCTGCTGTTTTTTATCGGCACCTTTATTCTGCAAATCAAAGGCACCCCGAAAGCGGCGGAGATCCTTGCGCAATCCGGCGACCTGAGCTTCTACATCTATGCCCTTAAACAATCGCTGATGTTCACCGGTGGCATCGCCGTGGTGCTGCTCGGGGTGCGGATGTTTATTGGTGAAATGGTGCCCGCGTTTAACGGCATCGGCTCGCGGCTGGTTCCGGGGGCCAAACCTGCGCTGGACTGCCCGATTCTGTTCAACTTTGCGCCAAATGCGGTGGTGCTGGGGTTCGTCGGCGCCTTTGTGGGATCGCTGCTGTGGCTGACCCTGATCGGCCGCTATACCGGCTACGTATTTATTCCCAGCATGATCGTCATTTTCTTCCATGCCGGTACGGCAGGGGTCTTCGGCAATATCACTGGCGGCTATAAAGGCGCGCTGCTGGCGGGATTTATCACCTCAACGGTGGTCGCCTGGGGACAATATTTCTGCGTGACCGGCTTTATCAACAACACGATCCCGGATACCGCGCTGTGGGCGGGCGATAGCGATATGTTTGTCCTCGCGCCGCTAATCCATCTTTTGACCCGCTTGCTGACGTTCTGATATCAGGAGGAAGTCTATGAGCCAGGCACTGAAACAGTATTACAGTCAGATCCGCCAGAAGCTGGGGTTGCTCGAACAGCGCGCCGATGAGCTGAACCGGGCGGCAGAAATGATGGCCCACAGCGTTCTGGCGCAGCGCAATATCTTCGTCTTTGGCGCCAGCCACGCCGGTATTCTGGCGGAGGAGATGAGCTATCGGGCAGGCGGTCTGGCCATCATCAACCCGCTTTTTACCCCTGCGCTGATGCTTAATGTCAGGCCGTTAACCCTTACCAGCGCGGTGGAAAATGTGGAAAATCTTGGCCGCGTGCTGGTTGAACAGTCGCCGCTGAGGGCCGACGATACTCTGCTGATTCACTCAGTGTCGGGGCGAAATGCGATTACGATCGATGTCGCGCTGGCGGCAAAAGCCTGCGGAGCCAGGGTTATCGCCATTACCAGCCTGGCGACGGCGGCACTAGTCTCTTCCCGCCACTCCAGCGGTAAACTGCTGGTAGACATTGCCGATATCACCCTTGATAACCACTGCGAGTATGGCGATGCGGCGGTGAGCCTGCCGGGGCTGGCGCAGAAAGTGGCGCCGCTCTCCACCATCATGGGGGCGGCCATCGCCAACAGCCTGGTACTGCGTATTTGCGAAATTATGCTGGAAAATGCGCGCACGCCGCCGGTTCTCGCCAGCGCAAACATAGACGGTAATCAGGAGATAAATCAGGATATACTGAGCGCATACAGGAGCCAGATACACTATCTCTGAGTTGGAGCGCAAGTATGTATGAGTCGGATGGACTCCCTCTCTATTTAAGAATAAAAGACGTTATCCTGCAGCGGATCCTCTCTTTTACCTATGACGATAAACTCCCGGGCGAGCTGCTGCTTGCCGGGGAGTTCAAGGTGGCGCGCGGCACGATTAAACAGGCGATAGATTCGCTGGCCAGCATCGGTATGGTTTATCGCGAGCAGGGAAAAGGCACGTTTATCAACCGCGATGCGTTGCAAAAATACTACACCGACCTGCCGGACGTACTGACCACCTTTGCTGCTCCCGGCGCGATAGAAGTGGAGGTGCTGTCGCTGATTTCAACCATGGCCGACCGCCACGTAGCGGAACAGATGGGGCTCGATTTGGGTAGCCAACTGATGCGTCTGGAGCGGTTACTCGTGCAGGGGGAGCGGCCGGTCGGCCACGTGCTGACCTGGCTTAATGGCCGAATTTATAACGACCTGAGTCACGTGGACGGCAGCCGATCGCTCTATAAACAGCTGCGGGAAACATTCGGCTACTCGCCGGCTAACGCGACCGAACGCTATACGCCGGTGTGCTGCGATATCCGCACGGCGGGATTGCTGAATATTGAACCCGGGCGCCCTCTGTTTCGCATTGAGCGCGTCGCGCGCGATCTTGATGACGTGGTCCTTGAATACAGCGTCACCCATACTCTGGACGCCAGCCTGTCGCTACAGATCGCCACCAGTCAGAGTAGCGTGAGTCAGCAGTGGAACTGCACGATCGAGAAAGGGCGCTGATCCGCCTTATATTACCGGCTTGCCACCCCAGCGACAGGCAGATGATAGCCAGCGTACCGCAGCAGCTTTGCCGTTGGCAGGCTGGCTTCCAATCGTTTAAAAATGGCTGAGCTCACTTCGCTCATGGTCTGCAAAAGAGCGACAGTTTTAAACCGGCATTAGCGTAACGCCTTCGCTATCGCGCTAAACATCAGCGACGCCTCAAGCGGTTGGGCGCTGAAGGAGGGTTCAGCCTGCGGCCAGGTCGACCACTGCACGATGACCAGATTTTCCGCCTGATTGACCATAATCATCTGACCAAATATCCCCAGCGCCCACAGCGAATGTTGAAGGGATGCCTGCGGAGCGGGCTCAACGTTGCTGGCATTGGCCGGCACTTCATTGTTCCACCACTGATAGCCGTAGAGACCGTTTGGATGTGCCGCGGATACTGAACCTGTCGCCCGGGTCCAGTTTGATGATTCGGCGACCCAGTTTTCCGGCAAGATCTGCTCGCCGTTCGGCAACACGCCGTTATGCAGGATGAACTCACCGAAGCGCCCCCAATCTTCTAGCGTGGCGTTAAAGCCATGCGCGCCCACGTCGTGCTCACTTTTTGTATAGGCATGCCACACGCCATCGCTCGCCATACCGTAGGGTTGCCAGATACTTTTCTCCAGATACACCGCCAGCGTCATACCGGTGGCGCGTTCCAGGACATCACCCAGTAGCCAGGCGCCGCCGGAGGAGTAAGACCAGTTCTCTCCGGCCGGATGCGCCCGACGCAGGCCGGACACCAGCTGACGTACGCAGTCATAGGCGCCGGGTCTGGCTTCACACTCGGTAAGCCGGGCGAAGTCCGATTGCGGATTAGTATAGTCTTCATTCCACGCCACCCCGGAGGTGTGGCTAATCAGCTGCCTCAGCGTCACGCCTTCCCAGGCGGTGCCTTTCAGGTCGGGTTCATACTGGGTGACAAGATCGTCGAGCGAGTGAATTTTGCCCTGTTTAATCGCCACGCCCACCAGCGTGGATACCACGGACTTGCCCACCGAGCGCGAGGTCCAGAGGGTGGTGTCGGTATTGCCTTCCGCCAGATATTTCCAGGCAACTTTGCCATTTTTCAGCACCAGCATGCCGCTGACGTTCTGGCGCTGCAGATAATCCTGCAGGGTCCAGGTGTGGCCATTAACTTGATAGCTGGCGTGAGTTAACCGTTTCGCTGCAGCCTGCAACGGTACGGCATGACCGTGATGAAACACATCGCCTGCGTAATTGCGGTAGTCGTTACGAAAGCCGATTACCCGGTCGGTCTGGCTCCAGGTGAGCATTTTATGGGTATCCGGAAGCTGTGCATCAAAGGGAGCAGGGCACGCGCTAAGTTCGGTCCCGGGGCAGGCGGCCTGCGCGATGGGGGCCAGCAGGCCGCTGCAGAGGGTGATGACAACACTGGACAGCAGGCGACGATTAACCACTTTGTTTTTCATATTTTTTCTCGTTCAGCTCAGGAAGGCGTTTAGCTTAAAAAAATGCGGCCTATAATAAAAAACGCCTCATGGGGGAAAATCCCCCCGAATAACCGAGTGGAGAGCACAATGCCGACCCTGATGTATTCTTTTGCCCAACTGGAAGCCTTCACCGCTGTGGTTGAGTGCAAAAGCCTGGCGAAAGCGGCGCGCCAGCTGGGCAAGGACCGCACGACGCTTCGCGATTTGATTGAGTTCCTTGAAGATGGTCTGGGGTATGCGCTGTTTCTGCGTCAAGGTCGCAGCTTGCAGCTGACGCCGGAGGGGGAACAGCTGCAGCGTCAGGCGCACCTGCTGATGCGCCAGGTCAAAGCCTTTGAAGCCTTTGCCAAAGAAGTGCCGAATAGCGCCACGCAGGATATTACCCTGGCCTACGATCCCTTTACCCCCAGAACGTTGTTGCAGGCGCTGATTGGCGCCATGGCCCGGCGCAACGTTCGTCTGAGCCTGATTAACGCCTCGCGTGACGAGGCGGAAAGGCTGCTGGCGAGTGGATTGGCCGACCTGGGTATCTGCCAGGCGCGACATCGCAGCGTGGGCGACGCTATGGAGTGGCGCGCCCTGGGATCAATCGAGATGGATTTTTACGCCTCCGAAGCGCTTTTTCCCGCCGCTAAACAACCGCTTTCTCTGCTGGAACTTTCGCTGGCGCCGCAGGTGATTATGCACCCGGATACTGACGAGCCCGTGGCCCGCCGTCTGCAGATTTCAGGGCGCACCATTTTTACCAACGAACAGGAGATGCTGCGCGCCCTGCTTGAACAGGGCTGCGGCTGGGGATTTTTGCCGACGCACATGAATGCGGCGCGGTGGAAAAACGTCAAAAAATTGCCGACCGAAGTGGGTAATCAGGGGATCGGCCAAACGATGGTGACCATCTGGAAGCCCGGCAACGACAGGCGCACGCTGGTGGCTGACGCGCTGGCCTTGTTGCCGGAACTGTGGTGAAAGCAGAGCCTCGCTGTGGGTTTGACGGCGACAGGCCGGGGCACAGGATGCCGCGGTGGTGGAACCGATATTTAAATATATTTCCCTGACCACCATTCTGGTATTAAAACGCCTGCCGCAGAAGAATTAAACGCGATTAAGCAAGATATTTAACATACGACGCAAAGGCTCCGCCGCTCCCCATAAAAGCTGATCCCCAACGGTGAGTGCCGAATATACAGGTTCATTATTCAGGGCCATTTTTTTATAACGGCCTATGCCTACCTGCAGCGAGCCACTGATATAGGCTGGGGTTAATTTGCTGACGCTGTCGTTTTTATTATTGGGGACATAGTTAACCCAGGGATGGGCATTACCCACTAATTCAGCAAATTCAGCTTCGCTGACTTCACGCTTTAATTTTAAAGTAATCGCTGCGCTATGGCAGCGAATGACGCCAACCCGAATGCATAAACCGTTCACGGGAATAGTTCCGCGGGGCAAGCCCAGAATTTTGTTCGTTTCTGCTTCGCCTTTCCACTCTTCGCGGCTATTGCCGTCGCCTAAATCGGCATCAATCCAGGGAATGATGCTTCCCATTAGGGGGGCGCCGAAGTGTTGGACGGGCATGCCCGCGCTGTTAATCAGTTCGCTGACTTTATTGACTAAAGGAAGGACTGAGCCGGAGCTGGTCAATTCCTCTGCCGACAAATGATTGCTCACCCAGGCGCTTTGCGCGATTAATTCTCTGACATGTTTAGCGCCAGCGCCGGATGCAGATTGATAGGTCATCACGCTCATCCATTCGATCAGGTCAGCCTTGAGCAAGCCGGCGAGCCCCATCAAGCTGAGGGTAATCGAACAATTACCGCCGACAAAAAGTTTTAGCCCTTGTTGGATTGCCCGATCGATATGGGTACGGTTAACCGGATCGAGAATGATACAGGCTTTTTCATCCATGCGAAGCGCCGATGCCGCATCGATCCAATAACCCTGCCAGCCATGCGTAATAAGTGCGGGATAAATGGCTTTAGTATAATCGCCGCCCTGGCAGGTGATAATAATATCCATATCGGCGAGTTCACTGACTGAATTCGCATCTTTAAGGATATAACTCTCGCCATCTATAGTTGGGCCAACGGTCCCCGCGCTGGAGGTACTAAAAAAATGTGCAGCGATATCACGGAAATCGTTTTCTTCAACCATGCGTTGAAGCAATACAGAACCTACCATGCCACGCCAACCAATAATGCCGACCTGTTTCATTTACTTAGCCTTTGCTCTGTTATAAAAAAGTTAAATCTTGCGTGGTTTTATATCGCACTCTTAAGTTCAGGTCATCAAAAATAAATGGAATTGATATCGTAATAAGAATATTTAATCAGGGGTTAGAGAAAGTAATAAGAGAATTTTCGAAGACCAAATAAAAAACCTAATCTGCTTACACTTATTCCTCTGCCGTTCTTTCATGCAACACGGCTGGGTGTGGCTTTCGCCGCGCATCATGCTGCTCTTTTCAGTCAACACGATCGCTGTCGGCAACGGCAAAAGGGGCCGAGGCAGAAAAAACTGGACGCTTGCGTACGCAGGCGTAATATACGAAACATATATAAATCGTAATGGTACGTATAAATGGGTATTGTAAAAATTTCAGACCTGCTGCACGACGATATTCGTGACGCCAGTAAGGCGATGTCGCGTTCGGTCAACGCCCAGGCGGAGTACTGGATCCGTCTGGGGATGATGAGCGAGCTCTATCCCGAACTTAACCATCAGCAAATCAAGCTGATGATGCTCAAGTCCGGCTCTGACCGGTTGCTGGAGGTGATCAATGCTATCAATTCCCATTAAAACCACGCAGGAGCTCGCCAGCCAGCGCCATGCCGGCAAACTGCTGGCCTCGGTCTTCGACATGTTGGATAGCTTTATTCAGCCCGGCGTCTCCACCATGGCCATCAACAATCGGGTGGAGGATTTTATCGTCAACGACCTGCATTCGCGTCCGGCCAGCAAAGGGCAGTACGATTTTCCCTATGTGCTCAATACTTCGATCAATGAAGTCGTTTGTCACGGCATGCCAAAGGAAAGCGAGCTGCTGAAATCCGGCACGATCGTGAACGTGGATATTACGCTGGAGAAAGAGGGGATGATTGCCGATTCCAGCAAAATGTATCTGATTGGCGAGGTTTCACCGCTGGCCCGTCGGCTAGTGCAGAAAACCTATGAAGCTATGTGGAAGGGCATTAAGGTTGTCAGACCGGGGGCGACGCTGGGCGATATCGGCCATGCGATCCAGACTTATGTTGAAGGTAATGGCTACAGCGTGGTCAGGGAGTACTGCGGGCACGGCGTTGGCAGAGAGATGCATGAAGATCCGCAGGTGCTGCATTACGGCAAGCCCGGCACCGGTGCCGTGCTCACGGAGGGGATGGTATTTACCATTGAACCGATGGTTAATCAGGGCGATAGCCGAATAAAAACCAGGAAAGACGGCTGGACGGTGGTCACTCGCGATAAAAAACTGTCTGCCCAGTGGGAGCATACCGTCGCCGTCACCGCCGAGGGGTTTGAGGTGCTGACCCTGCGAAAAGATGAAGTGATTCCGGATTAGCCTGAGTAACAGGTTTCACGCCTGCGCGGTGAAACCTGTCAGTCACCCGCCCGTAGTGACTATACGGGCATCTCTTTACGTCCCATATAACGCTCTTTCCATAACGCGCCCGCCACCCCAATATCCAGGAACGGGGAGGGCGGCATAAAGTTGGCCTGGCCGAGCGACTGCATCGCGGCGATCAGCGGGTTGTCCTGGCCCATCGCCAGATCGGCAAGCAGCGTCCCGGCGATGGTCTGTTTTGATACGCCGGCGCCGTTACAGCCCCCCGCAGTCCAGATCCGCGGCGCAAGACGCCCCCAGACCGGCGCGCCGTTGCGGGTGACGCTGATGGTCCCGGACCAGGTTCGCTCCAGAGGAACATCCTGCAGCTGCGGATAGGCCGTATGGAACAGCGCCAGATGCTGTCTTGCGGCGTTAGCGGTTTGTCCGGCGGTAATCACGCCGCGCAATGCCGGATCGACATGCTGGCGGACAAGAAAACGATAATCGTGGGTATAGCGTAGGGTGGCCCCGGCGATCGCATTGACCGGGGTTAATCCCCAGCTCTCCATCGCCGGCAGACGCTGGCGCTGATCGGGCGTAAGCGGGGCAGTAATGCTGGCGTAGGTCGCCATCGACGCCTGGCGGCTCACGGTTGGCGAGAGCTCGCGGGAGAGCGCATTGGTGGCGAGCATCGCCTGGTCGGCGCGGATGGTGCCCTGCAGGGTCGTCACCCTGACGCCGCCGTTTTCCTGGTGAAGAGCCAGCGCCGGGGTCTGGTGAAACACGGTGACATTATCCTGCAGATGGCGCGCGAGGCCCGCGATCAGTTTTGCCGGATTCACCAGAATGCAGCCGGGAGTGTAAATCCCTTTGCTGTAAAGGCGAGTTCCCAGCTTTTGATACAGCGCTTCGCCGTTCAGCAGGCTGTAAGGTTCCTGCATCAGCTGCAGGTTATCCACGTACTCCTGCATAATGGCTTCGCTGGACGGATCTATCTGGCAGTGGTATTTCCCGACGTTTTCCCATTCGCAATCGATCTGGTGTTTGCTCACCGTGTCATCGAGCAGGCGGATCCCCTCCTGCAGCAGAGCGCGATAGTCCTGCGCCTTTTTCAACTCGGCGGTAGAGCTGCCGATATTATGCGGCAGGCCGATAATAAAGCCGGAATTCCGCGCCGAGGAGCTGGTCGCGGCGCATTCTGCGTCAATGAGCACGATGCTCTGCTGCGGGTTGATGCTGGCCAGCCTGCGGGCAAAGCTTACCCCGGCATAGCCGGAACCGATAACCACCCAGTCAGCTTTAATGTCGCCGCTCAGCGAGGGCTGGCGATAAAGATCTTCTTCATTAAGCGGCCATCCCACCTGATTTTGATTGAAAGGTACTGATGCAAATCTCACGGTAAATCTCCCTGTGGAAAAAACACCTGCAGGGCAGGTGTGAATAATGGATTTGCCGCTCTCCGTGTTTTTGCTCTGGAGGGTGAGGCGGCAAGCGCCAGGGCAGCGTCTGATAAATAACTACGCTGAATGATAATCACCTGGACAACAATTCAGCAGAATAACAAGTAACCGAAAAAATAACACCTCTACGTGTAGGGGTATGATGTTAAATCCCACTTGCCCTATCTCCCTGCCGGGGATGCATGCTCATTTGCTGCAGTGAAGAGGGCAAATCTTTTTCCTCTTTCATCTGACCCGGCAAGATACCGCATAAGATATTGCTGTGGATCATGATCGTATTGCCGACATACCTATAAGGTTACTTCGGCCGCAAAAGGCTTTTTGACCAAATGGTAAAATATTGCTTCTCTGCGCTGCTTCCAATAAAGAAATCCAACTATTTTATAGGATTTTTCAGTTTTAAAACTTTCCCGCCAGAAATATGCATTAGGAATTTTCCTATGGATAACTCCTAATGTTTTTAGCGCCTTTATAGATCAGGCAATTCATTGAAAATTAATGTTTTTTTAATCGCTTTGATTACCGGTGCACTTCTGTTGAAGGTTGCGATAAGTTTTTTTTTAATTATTAGTAATATTTTTACACACATTGTCGTGTTAAAGGGGTGTGGCGAGATATTATCCTGTAAATTATTTTTTTATAAAATTATTAGCTCGTAATGTTCGTTTAAGTAGGTGCATATATTTGACTGGAAGGGTTTTCAAGTTAGTATGACTTCGCTGTCAGGAATAAACATAACTCAACAAGATATAGCAACACTTTGGCCACCAGAAACAGCCGTAGTTATCTTTGCGAGTTATTTTTCAGGATGGTTATCCAGTAACTTTTAATATAACGGAATGTATTATGAAAATTAGCAAAATTGCATCTGCTGTTGTTCTCACTATGGGTGTCGCCTCTTTCGCAGCTCAGGCCGATCAGGGAAGCGGCAAGGTCACCTTCTGGGGTTCTATTATTGATGCTCCATGCTCTATTAAAAATGGCTACGGCGATCAGCGTATCGAACTGGGTCAGATCTCCAATACGCATTTGGATAATGGCGGTATCTCTACTCCTCGTCCGTTCGACATTGAGCTGGAAAACTGCTCCTTCGAGAAGGATTCAAACGGTGACCCGATGTATAACACCGTCAAAGTGACCTTTGCTGGCGGTAATGTTCCGGGAGATATGAGCATGCTGGCTATTTCCGGTCAGGCTGCGGGGGCTGGCGTACGTATTGAAGATGGTTCTGGTCAACCTGTGAAATTATTGGTACCTACCTGCGGCCGCGGCCTGGGCATTGGCAACAATACCCTAAGCTTTAGCGCTTACCTTGAAAAAATCTCTACTGTTACCAACGTCACTCCGGGTGATTTTGAAGCGGTAACCAACTTTACCCTGGCTTATGAATAAGGTGAGTCCTGTTCTCATGTAGCTTTATTCGGGCTGCGTTTGCAGCCCGATATTCAGGAGCACAGTCATGGTAAAAATATCGCGTTATCTGATCTTGAGTGGGTTATTAGGCATATCACCGTTGTCTCTGGCGTCCGATCAGGGGCGGGGACTGGTCACGATGAATGGTCAAATTCAGGAGTCGGCCTGTTCCATTCATACCAACGATGCCTGGCAGGAAATTCCATTCGGCGTGATTTCGTATAACGATCTTAATGAGCAAGGCAAGGCGGTCATCAAACCCTTCGCAGTACGACTGGTGAATTGCTCACTGGAACGGAGCCGCGGTGGCTTATGGCAAAGCGTAAATATCACCTTTAGCGGGGAAACTGAGGTATTTCGCCCGGATATTTTTAAAGTCAATGGCGAGGCCCAGGGGCTTGGACTGCGTATTCACAATCAGGCTGGCGATGTGGCTCGCGACGGAATACCGATGCCGGCCGTAATGATACAAAATGAAAACAATGAGTTACGTTACTTATTATCGTTAGTACGCGGCAGCAAAACGCTGTCGGAAGGCGACTGGTACGGAATCATTCGTTTCATGGTGACCTATCAATAACGGAAAAAATGAATGATAAAAATAGATGAACTGCTCATCTAAATTATTTCCGGAATTGACATCTCCCACCGGTGAATTCTACCAGGCAATAAATGGATTTTAAAAAATGAAAAAAAGCAGACCACCAGCTTTTTACCTGCGACGACTGGGTATTTACATTGTTATTGCCATTTTTGGTTCTACATCACCGGTAGTGGCGGTAGAGTTTAATATAGATATTCTGGACTCGGAAGACCGGGAAAATATCGACTTGTCGCGTTTTTCCCGCGCCGGTTATATTATGCCCGGAACCTACACGCTCAGCATGCGCTTAAACGAGCACAGTATTTCTGACCAGGAAATTTCTTTTATTGAAAGAACCCGTGACGATGGAGTTGTTGTAGAAACCTGTCTGACGCCTGCACAGGTAGAGCTTCTCGGTCTGCGGGAAGACGCGTTTAAAATGATTAAGTGGCTCGACGAGGGGCGTTGCGCTGATTTTTCCGCTCTTGAAGGCGTCGTCCTGCGCGGCGATCTGTCAGAATCATCCCTGCAAATCGCGGTGCCTCAAGCCTGGCTGGAATATCAGGATGCTTCCTGGTTACCGATTTCCCGCTGGGAAGAGGGTATCCCCGGGATGTTGGTTGACTATAACCTGAATACCAACGTCACCTGGCCGCGTCAGGGGAATCAGAGCCAGAGCGCCAGCATCAGCGGTACGACGGGCGTCAATTTGGGACCCTGGCGTCTGAGAGGGGATTACCAGGGGAGCTATTACAATACCACCGGACGTTCGGATAAAAATTCACGTAATTTTGACTGGAGCCGTTTTTACGCCTATCGCGCATTACCTGGAATGATGTCAAAACTCACCGTCGGTGAAGACTATCTCTCTTCCGATCTCTTTGACTCATGGCGCTATACCGGTTTGTCGCTGGCAAGCGATGAAAGCCAGCTGCCACCTAAGCTTCGAGGCTACGCGCCTGAAGTATCCGGTATCGCTCGCACCAATGCCAAAGTGACGGTCAGCCAACAGGGCAGAGTCATCCATGAAACGACGGTTGCCGCTGGCCCGTTTCGTATTCAGGAACTAAACAGCGCGCTAACCGGACGCCTGGATGTGCGGGTTGAAGAGCAGGATGGCTCCGTACAGACATTTGCGGTTGAAACGGCTCAGGTCCCTTATCTGACGCGTCCCGGCCAGCTACGTTATAAAATGACCACCGGTCGTCCGCGCGATTATAACCACAGCACTCAAGGACCCTACTTTGCCACAGGCGAACTCTCATGGGGCCTTACCAACGCGTGGTCGCTGTACGGCGGCGGCATTATTTCTCAGGACTACAACAGCCTGGCGCTTGGCGCGGGTCGTGATATGAACGCCTACGGGACGCTCTCTGCTGACGTTACTCACGCCAGCGCTCGTTTCCCGGCTGATAAAAGCAGGCAAGGACGGTCCTGGCGCCTGAGCTATTCCAAACGGTTTGATGAAATCAACAGTGAAGTCACGTTTGCCGGTTACCGTTTTTCCGAGCGCAACTATCTCACCATGGGTGAATATCTGGATATGCGCTATCGGGATGGCTACGTCGGGAACAGCAAAGAGCTTTATACCATTCAGGCGACCAAAAACTTTGCCGACCTGCGTTTGTCAACGCACATCAACTGGTCGCATCAGACTTACTGGAACCGCCCGGCGACCGATCGCTACAGCGTATCGTTGAATAAATATTTTGACCTCGGCGACTGGCGACATCTGTCGTTGTCCCTCAACGCCGCTCGCAGTGAGTTCAATGGCCGCAAGGACGACAGCGCCTATATCTCACTGACGATGCCGTTTGGTTCGGGAACCGTGGGTTATAACGGCAGCATAAGCCGCGACCGTTATACACAAAATGCCAGCTGGAGCCAAAGGCTGGATAACAACGACTATTACAGCATAAACGCCGGCAACAGCGTCGGGGGCGGTGAGGGAACGCGTAGCCAGATGAGTGGCTACTATTCTCATCCCGGCAATATAGCGGATGTCACCACCAACTTTAACTGGGCGCAAAGCCAGTACACCTCCTTTGGTATTTCCGCCAGCGGTGGGATGACCGCCACCGCTGAAGGCGTGGCCCTACACTCCGGTGGGGTGCAGGGGGGGACGCGTTTGATGGTCAGTACGGAGGGAGTAAGCGGTGTTCCGGTGGGCTTACAGGGCTATACCAATGCTTTTGGCATCGCGGTTATCCCTGGAGTGCCAAATTATTATCGAACCAGGGCTGAGATTGACGTTAATCGTCTGCCGGATGATGTCGAGTCTGGCGGAACGCCGGTTGTAGAGCTCGCCCTGACTGAAGGCGCTATCGGTTTCCGTCGCTTTGATGTGCTGAAGGGTTCTAAGGTCGTGGCAATCCTTAGCCAGGAAGATGGACGCCATCCGCCTTTCGGCGCCACGGTACACAATGCAAAAGATCGCGAACTGGGTATGGTCAGCGACAGTGGACTGGCCTGGTTGACCGGTGTGAATCCGGATGAACGCTTAACCGTGCACTGGAGTGGTTCCGCTCAGTGTGAAGTCGTACTGCCACGGGTTATCCCTGCACAGCAACTATTGCTGCCGTGCAAGCCGGTCACTCGCGGCTGAGAAAGTCAATGGTGATGTAATGAAAAGCAAAAAGATAGCGATGACGATAGTGCTGGGAAGTCTGGCCGCGGGTCTGATAAACGAAGCCGGGGCTGCGATCGCGCTGGACAGGACTCGGGCCATTTTTCCCGGTTCGGAAAAGAGCATTTCCCTGAGTATTACTAACGACAGCACATCAATGCCGTACCTGGCGCAGGGATGGATTGAAGATGAGCACGGGAAAAAAATCAGCGGCCCTCTTGTTGTCGTCCCGCCGCTGCAGCGTCTTGAAGCTAAAGGTAAAAGCATGATGCGTATCAACGCCATGCCGGATGCCGCGATGTTACCTCAGGACAGAGAGAGCATTTTTTATTTCAACGTGCGCGAGGTACCACCAAAAAGCGAGCGACCCAACGTGATGCAGCTGGCGTTACACACCAAAATTAAACTGTTCTATCGTCCCAAAGCCATCCTGCCGGAGAAGTATAGCCGCTGGGATAACCAGCTGGTGCTGCATAAAGTCAACGGCGGTTATCGGATAGAAAACCCGACACCCTATTACATGACGGTAATTGGTATTACCGCCGCGCCGAAAGTGGCGGTGGCTAGCGGATTTCAAACGGTGATGGTGCCGCCTAAGTCCACCGCGATGGTCAATAGTTCGCACTATACCACGCCGCACGTCACCACGATTAACGACTTCGGCGGCAAGCCAACCCTGCCGTTTAGCTGCAGCGGTAACATTTGCCGAGCTGCAGAAACCCCGGCTACCTGATGGATGCCGGAGCTGTACACAGGAGAAGCCTGATGAAAAAAGGATTTGGTCGAACCACCCTCATATTGTGGCTTTTGACGGCTGGAATCGTTTCTGCTGCGAGCGCCGCAAACTGGGACACCGATGGCCTGAACGGTGGGATACGCGCTAGCGGAACGCTTGTTGCGTCACCTTGCGCGTTGCTGCCTGAGTCGGCTGAACAAGAGATCGATTTGGGCAGTACCATTGCCTGGGGGCTGGAACGGCCGGGGAGCGTGACGCCATCAGTACAGGTGTACATCAAATTAGATCGCTGTCCGGGAGAGTATCAGTTTATGCGCGATCGCCAACAGATGCGCGGTGCCACGATGTTAAACGGACAGTCTGCGGTAAGAATGACTATCTATGGGGAAGCAGAACCGATGGATGACCGCTTTTTCCGGGTGCACGGTGGAGTCGAAGGCGTTGCGCTGCGCCTCAGCGACCGACAGGGAGAGCTCCTGCGACCCGCGATTCAGAGTCGGCCGCAGATTCTCTACCCCGGATGCAACGATTTGGTGTTACAGGCTCAGCTATGGCGTCTTCCCGTTCCGTTGCTGGCTAATGAATGGCGCAGCGTGGTGAATATCGGCCTGGAGTACGAATAATGCAAAAAAACAAAGTGCGCGTACTTAGCCTGGCAAGCTTTCCTCTCATGCTTTTGCTGGCTGGCGTATCGGTCACGCATGCTGATACTGACGTCTATTTCTCCGGGAATTTGATTGCCGATCCCTGCGAATTGCACATTGACTCGGAAGATCAGATTGTCGATTTTCGTAACGTGCCTTCTAAGACATTTATGAAATATCCCCGCAGTGAACGTGAGCGTTTTTCCATCTGGTTGACGGAGTGCGATCTCTCGCTTGGCGATACGGTTACCGTAACCTTTATGGGAACCGAAGATAGCGCTCAGCCAGGACTATTTGCGGTTAGCGGAACAGCGAGCGGCATTGCCATTGCGGTGGAAGATGAGAATGGTGTACCGGTTAAACCGAATGTACCTATGCGACCGGCAGCATTGAGATCAGGAGACACCTTTTTAAATTTTCAGGCCTTTATTTCTGCACCAGTACACAGTCTGGTCAGAGAAGGGGACTTTGAGTGCGTCACCACTTTTCTTCTGGAATATGATTAGCCCGAGTTGATAAGCTATTTCGGATTTACCTCAAATGTCAGCTGATTAACGTCTTTTGGCTGCTGTTTATTAATGGTGAAATTAACTCTTGGGATATCTTCTGCAAATATCTGCTGGCCTCCTGTGCTTTATTTCAGGAGGAAAGATAATTAAAAAAGAAATACACATGGAGTACATGAAATAATGTTTAGATTAGGATGCATAGCCGCGATCATTGCAGGTACATTTTTAACGGGTTGCGTTGGAAAAAAAATTCCTTCTCAGGTGACTTCGTCCATGGAATCCGTAGAGCCCCCAGTGACCTCAGACGGAGAGCTGGATATGGTCCAGTGCGAAAAAGAGCTTCAGGCACTGGAGTCGATTAATCATATTAAGCATGTCGATCTCAAATCACGCTTTGAGCGAGTGATGCTCGGCGCTTCCGGTTATACCAATGTAAGAGGTTCCGTTAATCCTGAAACACGTAATGCTATTGATGCTTTGTATAAGTTTCAGGCGGTAAAATTATGCTCGGAGATCCGAGCCGAAATGCTCAATAGCCTGGCAGCGAAGCCAACCGGTGAGAGTATCTAATGGGTCGTAGAGCAGGGAATGTTTTGGTCCTGATTATGAGTATCATTTCGATTTCATCTTCGCAGGCAGATGTGTTGAATTATGCCCGTGAATGGACGTCACGCAAGGACGAAAACAAAGCCATCACATCCCCGTCTCAGCCCCAGACGGAGGAAGAAAAATCCTCTGCTACGCGTCAAAAATCTGCTGTAAAGCGTTCTCTGCCTGATAAGGAGAAATCGACAGCTCAGCCTCCAGCAGTCATCAGAAAAACAATCGCGCCGCCGGCTGTTGGCGCTGACAAGCGAATGCAATCACCGGCTAACAGGCCGACGGAACCGACAGCTAAGAAGGCCCGAACGGCTTCGGGTGACAACGTCACCTCAGCCGCTGGTGTCACGAAAAATAGCGCTTTACCGGAACCGCACGTTTTAGGGGGCTGGATTAAGGCGTTGATACAACATATGACGCTTAGCCCGGCAGAGATCGATTTACGTAAAAACCTCCAGTTGGCCCGTAAAGAGGTACAGAGATTGAAGAATGAACTCATTCTGCTTCGCCGCGAAGTACAACAGTCAGATAGTACATTGGCGGAGCAGGTCGTGGCTCTCCAGGCAACTTATGAGCAACTGGCTGCGGCAGAGGAAAAAAATGTCACTCAACAGAATGAGCTCCAGGCGCTTACTGCGCGCGCTACCCAACTGGAAGAAAAAAATGCGCAGTGGCAAGTATTAACCAGAAAATTACAGTCGAGCCTTAAGGAAGCGCACTATCCCGCACTGCCAGCAACTGACGGTGAACTGGCGGATTTTGCGGCCGGGATGGCGATGGGTTATGACATTTTGGCGGTACTCGAACAACGGGATGAACAACAGATACATATTGATAAGGAAGTCTTTCTGGCCGGCATTACGGAAACGATACGCGGCGAACGCCGATTGTCGCAGGAGGATTTTGAGCGCCACCTTAAACGCGCCAATCAGCGAGTAGAAGAAGCGATGCACAAGTTCAGGCAACAAAAGGAAGCGCGGGATAGCGCATGGCTGGCGCAATTTATTCAAGAGGAAAGGACGCAGAGTGCGGGTGAACAGGCCTGGTATAAAGTCATCCATGCAGGCGAGCCGCTGTTCGAGGATGAGCACTCTGAAGCGGCGCTAACCATTTCGGTCAATCGTCGTCTGTCTGATGGTACCGTGATTGCGGACACCGATATAACTGGCCTGGTATTACAAGAAAAATTTTCCGACCTCCCTGGATGGCTTCGGAAAGTAGTGAAAGATATCCGTCTGTACGGTGAAGCAGAGTTAGCCGTTAAAGTGGATGAATATGGTGTTCCACAAGAACGCGGTAATTATATTGAACATTGGCGCATACGTGTAATTGAACGACAGACTATGTAAATAGGTTATAGAAAAATTTACGTTACTTTTAAAATATTGCGAGTAGAGGCGTCAGAGTTAGTCGGGTAATAACTGTATAATCTTTTTTAATGTTTATTTTTGTAGAGATGACAACTTCCAGATAAGAGAGCAATATGATGAGTGATACCAGTGGTACATATTTGCCGGTTTATGTGGCAACTGAGAACAATTATTTTTCTCAGGGAGTAATCTTTCTCCTGGAGGAACTGTTTGAGGATGAGTTTAGCGGAAAAATTACTGTATCCTTAGTCAGAAAATCGCGCGAAGCCGATCTCATCGTGCAGGTCCAATCACCTGGAGAAAAAGCGTTTGACTGGGTCGATTGTCAACAGTTTCGCACCCACAATGACTATAAGTTTAAGCTTCTCAATAAAAAGTGGCTAAGCGTTTATCCACGTAGTGAACATTACGACAAAAATTTTCATTGCCCGGTTGTCAGTTCAGTCATCGCGATGAGAAATTCGGTAACCACTATCCGGAGAAAATTGTTCATGCTGTTTTTCGCCGATCTCATGTGTGGCCCTCCGGACTTACGTAAACCAAACTGTAGCAAATGTCCTGGCCCCTACCAGTTGACATGGCGGGAACAGCTAATGCTAGGCTATTTGAGCCAGGGATTAGGCCACGATGAAATTTCTCGCAGAATGGGCTGTAGTATTAAGGCGCTTAGCAGTTATCGACGCTCGATTATGCGTAAAGTCAATATCACCCGCTATAGCGATTTCGTTATGTGGCTAGGTAAAAAATCCGTTTCTGAAAAATATACTGAGGTTGTTAATAATCACGAGCGTGATGCGGATGAAGACCAGCTAATATGGAAAACAACGTTGTCCGGTAATTTGGAGAGACAGCTGGATGATAAAGAGCGAGCTTTGCAAAGTATTAAGCGACTGGTCAATAAACGGTTAAGAAAAAGCGAGCTGGATGATGAGGTATGGTTAACAACTCGAGAAATAGCCAACGAGATGGATATCAGTATCTACAGCATGCGTTATTTATTATGCCAGATGGAAACAAACGGTAAAGTGATTAGCATCAAAACCGGGAAGGGTAGAAGCCATACTCTGCGCTGGAAGCTGGCAAGTTAATTGCTGTGTTGAACAGCTGGCATAGCTAATAAGGCTGTGACGTAAGCTGAATTTGAAGGGGGGGTGAGATGCAAATTTAGGAATGTTCATCGATCCATTTCTGAAAGTGGCTCTCTCCCTTACAAATTCATATATCCAGACATGCCTGGAATGTAAATTATCTGCAAGATGAAATGGATTTGACTCTCTGCCGTCAGAGAGGAAATAACTCTGGTCCTGTAAGTTATACGACAGGTGAAAGTATGAAACTTAAATTAATGACTTTTCTGGGGATTATCTTGTTTACCGGAAGCCAGCATTTGGCTCAGGCGGCATTATCCGTAGAGCGCTCCCGGGTTATTTTCAATGAAGGGGAGAAATCTGTTGGATTGAGCGTGAAAAATAATAATACGCAGGATCCTTATCTCGCCCAAGGGTGGATGGAAAACGAGAAAGAAGAAAAAATAAACGGCCCGCTGATGATTTTACCGCCCGTACAACGTATTGAGCCTGATGGTCGAACGATGATCCGCGTCCAGCAGGTCGCCGAAACACCGTCTCTGCCCACCGATAGAGAAAGCGTCTTCTGGCTTAACTTACGCGAGATCCCACCAAAATCCGATAAGCCTAACGTTTTGACGCTGGCAATGCAGACCCGGATGAAAGTTTTCTGGCGGCCCAAGGCCCTCAAGGTTGATCCGCTTCTCGACGTGGTGCCGGGGGCTGAAACGCTGACCCTTACCCGCAAGGGGGACCGCTATGAGGTTGAGAATCCTACGCCCTATCATTTTTCGTTTGTCGAAGCGCGCGGCAGCCTGCACGGTAAGGCGCTGGATGATTTTGAGCCTGTCATGGTTTCGCCAAAGGGCAAAGCGCAGCTGCCGTTATCCGCATCCCGGATGGGCACGACGCCGACGCTGATGTTTATCAATGATTATGGCAGCGCACGGTTACTGCCGTTTACCTGCACTGGCATCGCCTGCCGCGCCGGGAAGGTGGCACAACCAAAGGAAGGTTAATATGACACGCCAACGCTTAACGATAATCCGGATGCACCTGATGATGGCTGGAGCCGCACTGCTTCTTGCTGGCGGACAGGCGAGCGCCGCTGAAGGAGACACCACCACTATCACCATCAACGGCACCCTGATCGATGGACCGCAGTGCGTTATTGACGATAACGATACCGTAGACGTGAAGTTTGGTGATGACCTCATTACTCGGCTGGTAGACGGGGTGAATTATAAGAAAGAGATCCAGTACGGTCTGACCTGTACTGATCTGAACAGCAATGCCCTCAAGCTGACGATTCGAGGCTCGCTGGCGAGTTTTGGCTCCGGGCTTCTCCTGACCAGCAAAGGGGGGCTGGGTATACAGCTTTACAGCGGAAGCGGAGGCACCACGGTTATGACGCCCGGCAGCTACGTCAACTTCAATGGCACAGCCAATAAACCCAGGCTATGGGCCGTACCCGTGGCGCAAAACAACGCTACGCTCACCGCAGGTCCGTTTTCCGGCACAGGCACCATGGTCATTGACTACCAGTGACGTAAGAGGAGAGAGATATTATGAGCCCTGTAAACCTGCGTAAGCTACTGCTTCTTCTTACGGTGTGTATTAGTGGTAGCGTGCTGGCCGACGCAACGGTCAACTTTAGCGGCACGCTGATAGAAGCCCCGCCGTGCGTGGTGAATAACAATAATGTTATCACCGTCAACTTTGGCAACGAGGTGATGACCACCCGTATCGACGGGACGCAGTACCGCAAGCCAATTGACTTCGATTTAGATTGTTCAATGGCGGTATCGTCGAAACAGAAAGTGCGCATTACGGGTACCCCGGCAAGTTTTGATAGTACCGCGCTGGCGGGAGGGAAAAGCGGGTTAGGCATCGCTCTCTACAATGGTGATACCCGTCTTAACCTCGGCTCCTGGCTGAATTTTACCGATCCCAATATCCCCAGGCTTTACGCTGTCCCCATTAAGCAAAGCGGGATAACCCTGAGCGGCGGGGCATTCAGGGTTATGGCCTCGCTGGTCGTGGAGTATCAGTAATGGCACAGGGAATCAACATAATGAGATTGATTGGATATGCACCATTTCTTCTGGCCGCATTGATGATGACAGGGACCTCATCACTTCAGGCGGCAGACCCGGAAAACCTTGAATTTATCGGCACCCTGATAACGCCTCCGTCTTGCTCAATAAGCGAAGATGGCCCGGTATATATCAACTTCAATGATGTCCGCATAAAAAAAGTTGCGGAGGGAAGATATCGTGAAACCGTCCCGCTGACCTTGAAGTGTGAAGAGAGCAGTCTGGCCTGGCAGTTGCGGCTCAGCGTACGCGGTAATCCGGCCGGGTTTGACGCCGATAACGCCACCGTGGTGAGCGCAGAACAGGCCAATCTTGGCGTGAAAATCTTCCAGAACGGCCAGCCGTTTAAACTGGGCGAGGCCATTAACATCAATAGCGTGACGTTGCCGACTATTGAAGCCCTCCTTGTTCAGCGTGATGGGGTGGAATTGGTGGAAGGATTATTTAACGCCACCGCGACCCTGCGAGCCGAATATCAGTAACTCTATTTATGCACAGGAGAGTGCAGGTGAAGAAAAAGCTATTTCTGGCCGCCTTTGCGGCTGCTATAACCGTGCCGATCTCTGTTCCCGTGTACGGTGAAAACTATCGGTGGAAAACAATCACTGCAGTAAGGTTGGTGGCTTTCGGTTCGGGTACTGAGTGGATTATCACCACAGGCGATATTACCGTGAGTTCAGGTAGCGTCAGCCTGGACACACCAGCGAACTTAGGTAGTCATGGCGGACTTTTGGTTGCAAATGCGCTGACTGCGGATGGCTACTTTTGGGGTACCTCTGATGTTGCCACTAGTTATCCTCCGCCCGGCGTCCCGTATAAGGGAACCTGGCGAGAAGTCCTTAACGCGAGCGTCGGGAGCGTCAGGAATCAGATTTCCATCCGAAATTATGGTGTCGTTGGGGGCTCTTCTACCGTCTGTTTTGGATACACAATTCGTGAAGCCAATGGCAACTTTGATTTTTCCGACCTTGTTTATCCCCCAGGTGCCGGTAGCGGTATAAACTGCATGACGGCACCACCACTAAACGAATGGTGTGCTATGACCGTACCGCAGGTGACGCTAAGTTTCGGTACGCTAATGCTTGACCAGGCAGTGGGCAAAACGGCTGATAGTATGGTGGGCGTTTCCTGCACCTCTTCCTCGGTTAGCTATGTGTTAAAGCTACAAACAGGCAATACTTACATCCCGCTCAGTAACGGCATGCGCGCAAATCTGGGGCTTGGGACAACTAACTCGGCGCCGGGGAATACGACCTACTCTGGATCTCAGTCCTCGCTACGGTTAAGAGGTACGCTGGCTGGAACGCCTACCTCAACCGGCACCTTTAACGGTTCGGGCGTGATGATGGTGGTTTATAACTAATCATGGTCGTCAGGATCCCGGTACGCTGTTTACGTACCGGGGATGTTTACACCCGCTCAATCCTTGCCGGCAGCCCCTGACGCATCGCCGCGACGGAGACCCTGTCCAGCCAGGTATTGCCGACTTCGCGGGTTGGGTCGGTAAATCCCAGATCGTGACATTGCCGGCCATCTTGCCGCCACGAGTGATTACTGCGGCTTTACGGCCATAACGGGTAAAGGCATCCGCCAGCGCCGCGCTCTGGGGGGGGGAAGCCGCCAAAATTGTGCGGTATACCTTTACTCCGGCCGTGTAAGCGACCGGAAGGATAAATTTAACCCTGGTCAGAAACCTTTTTCAGCATGGCAAGGACCGCCCAACGTGTCGCGTCGTCTGCGATATTTTCAGGCAGAGCATCAGCTCGCAGCTTGATATAAGCTTCAACAGCCATTCTGATGGCAACGCTGACGGAGTCACGATCGTGCGTTGCCAGCGTGGAGGTCAGCAGGCCGTCAGGATCAATGCTGTGGAATTCAATGCGGCGAACCCCACGTTGCGGTAGATTTGCCCGACGATACAGCATAGGTCCCAGAACCTGCTCTCGAAAGAATGCCAGCATACCTATCGCTTCGAACAGTTCGCCTCTTCCCAGCTTAACCACTGCATAGTGAAGCCAGATCCAGGCTCGCGACTCAAACCACTCCGGCGTCATGTTGGGCCAGCGAGCACTGGATTTTACCCGTTGTCGCTCCAGAGCCGTGTTATCACGAGTAAATAATACTGCTGGCTCCTCAACGCGTTGAGTGAGCATTTCCAGGGTGACAAATTTTAGATCGACATGGAGGAGTTCAGGCCCGTACAGGCATATAAGCAGGCGGGGTTCTCCGACATGTTCCCCAGTGAAAGCATGTAACAGATGGCCTAATGTTCCGGCGAGCTCCCTACGCTGCGCCATGACTTCGTCATAATAGCCAGGGTCTACGACAACGATAAAATCGAGATCGGAGTATTGATCAAATCCGCCATGAATAATCGAGCCGCCAGCGAGAAGGGAGTGAATCCGCGAGTCAGACTGAAACTTAAGCTTGAGTTGCTCTGCAAAACTTCTGTGTAAATCGGGTAACGTACTTAGCATACTTTTTCCTGTTCACAAAAAATACAAAGCATTTCAGAATAGCGAGTTGTTTATATTCAGGCCAGATTTTTTTGCACGAACAGGCATGCCCTTTACTGCCGGTTATCCTGACGTACGAAAAATAGCACAGGAGCCGCAGGGCTCCTGACCCGCACAATCCGTTACCCTCCTGACCACCAAACAAAAAGTATGATTCAGACCTCTCTCCAAACAAAAAGTCAGAAATAAGTGTGTTGTCGATCACTTTTTGTTCAGATTCATATTGCTGAATTTCTGCTGATGCAGGTATACATAACAAAAAGTTTGGTTGTCTAACATAAATTCAGGTCGACATGGAAAACATACAGCAGAATTTAGACGTCTTCATTCCGATGATGGAAGGGATAGCAAATCAGTTCGGTGACAACTGTGAAGTGGTCCTGCACGACCACTCCCAGGGGCTGGAAAGCAGTATTATCGCGATTATTAATGGGCATGTCACCGGCCGGAAAGTGGGCGATCCCAGCAGCAATCTGGGGCTGGAAGTGCTGCGGGGAACGGATGTCAACGGCGACAGGCATAACTACGTTACGCGCACCCGTGAGGGTAAAACGCTACGCTCCACCTCCATTTACATACGTAACAGCAATAAACAGGTTATAGGCGCACTTTGTATCAACCTCGACATTAGCGATATTTTACAGGCGGAAAAAACGCTCAGTAAACTGGCCGGTCATTCGGATAGTAGCGCCGCTAAAAAAGAGGACGTTAATGAGGTATTTGTTAAAGACGTCAATGAACTACTTGATTACCTGATTGCCGAGTGTATGGGAATTATTGATGTCCCCGTCGCCAATATGTCTAAGCAGGATAAACTCAACGCGATTAAATTTTTCGATGACAAGGGCGTTTTCCTTATTAAAAAGTCCGGAGAAAAAATCTGCGAATTTCTGAACATTTCGAAATATACCCTCTATGCCTACCTGGGAGAGGTCAGAGGGGAAAACCCAACAAGTGACGGCTAGCCGTCAGGAGGAAAAATGTTAACCACACCTTATGTTGCGCTGGATATGGATATTATGCAGAGGAATATTATCGCCATGACCTCCGGACTGGCTCGCCATAATATTCAACACTGGCCGCATATTAAAACCCATAAATCTGTACGCCTGGCTCAGCTCGAGCAGGCGCTGGGGGCGAGTGGAATTACCTGCGCTAAGCTATCTGAAGCGGAAGTGATGGCTGCGGGCGGAATTACCTCAATTCTGCTGGCCTATCCGCTGATTGGTGATGACAAATGTGAGCGCTATGCTGAACTGGCGCACAAGATTACCATGCGAACCATTGTCGACAGCCTGGCGGGCGCGCAGGGGCTCTCACGCGCTGCGCTGAGGCATGGCCTGACGTTTGACATCGATATTGCCATTGATTTCGGTGCCCACCGCGAAGGAGTACAGCCGGATCAATTGCTGACGTTCGCCCGTGAGGTGGCGGCGCTTCCGGGGTTAAGGGTGCGCGGGGTATTTACCTATGCCGGGACTATTTATCAATACCACAATGAGCAGGATATCCGCCGCGCGGCGCGCGAAGAAGCCGCTCTGCTGATGACCAGTCGGGATCTTCTTAATGCGCATGGTTTTCATATTGACGTTTTATCCGGCGGCTCAACGCTCTCTTCTTTTTATGCCGATGAGCTCAGGGGAATAACCGAATCCCGCGCCGGAAATTTTATTTTTGGCGATATGAACGCGATTAACGGCGGGATTTACACCGCCGCCGACTGCGCGTTGACCATTTGTGCGACGGTTGTCAGTATCCCGCTGCCGGGCTACGCCACGCTGGATGCCGGTACAAAATCGCTGACCTCCGATCTTTCCGCGACGCCCGGTTCTTACGGATTGATTCAGGAACATCCGGACGTCGCGCTGGTTAAGCTTAATGAAGAACACGGCTATCTGCGCTATGACCCGGAAAAAGTATCGCTCGCTATTGGCGATCGGCTGCATATTATTCCCAACCACTGCTGCGTGGTCGCAAATCTTGTCGATGAAATATATGCCTTCCGTAACGGAATATTGAGCGAAACGATAACTATCGACGCCCGCGGCAAAAGTTATTAATTAACTGAGAATATTATTATGACCGATATTGAATTAACTGCCGATGAACGGCAGGAGTTGACTACGCTCCTGTGCAGCCTGATACAGCACCCGTCGGAAAACCCGCCGGGCAATGAAAAAGCGGTCGCGCTGTTCATTGCTGATGTATTACGCGGCGAAGGCATTGACGTTGAAGTACAGGAGGCGGTAGAAGAGCGGCCGAACGTGATTGCCCGACTCAAAGGGCAGCGGCCAGGCAAGCGGCTGATCCTCAACGGACACTCTGACGTGGTGCCATGCGGCGCAGGGTGGTCGGTGGAACCCTTTGCCGCCGTCATTGATGGTGACCGCATTATTGGCCGCGGGGCGGCAGATATGAAATCCGGCGTTGCGGCAATGATGTACGCGGCGATCCTGATTCAGCGACGGCAGTATGCGTTCAACGGTGAAATTGTTTTACTGTTCAACGTTGATGAAGAGCGCATCAACCTGGGGATGGAACATTTTGTGGCGCAGGGCGTCGAGGCAGATTACGCCGTTATCGGCGAGCCGACCTCGCTGGAGATCTGCGTGGCGCATAAAGGGGTGAGCCGAACCCGCTTGACCACGCACGGCACCGCCGGTCATGCGGCAAAGACGCGCAATCCGGACAGCGCCATCGACAAAATGGCGCGGCTCCTGCCGGGGGTGCTGGCAGAGTGTCAGCGGGTGAAGCAAAAGCATCACGATTTACTGGGCAACGCCTCTATGCTGGTGACCACCATTACCGGCGGCAGCGCGCCGAATATTGTCCCGCAATCGTGCGTTATTGAAATCGACCGCAGGGTGCTGCCGGAAGAAAGACGCAATGAAATTAACGAAAGCCTGCAAAGATCGCTTAGCGACTCAGGACTAAAACCGCAGCACGACTACGACCTCGAAAACTATCTGTATATTCCGGCCTCGTCTATTGCAGAGACGCATCCGCTGGTGGAAGCCGCTTTTCAGACGGTAGAAGCGCTCACCGGCGCGGCCAAAAAAACGATTTTCGACGCCACCTGTGAAGCGCCGTTCTTCTCCGTAGGCTGCCAGATCCCGACCATCATTCTCGGCCCCGGTGATTTAGCTCAGGCGCACGTCAAAGATGAATATGTCAAAATCGAAGAGCTGCATCAGGCCGCGCAAATATATACCGCACTGGCATTATCTTTACTCAAATAAATATCAGGGAATTACCATGAATATTGAACAGCGATTAACCGAATTGGGTATAGTGCTCAGCGCGCCTGTACCGCCTAAATTTTCTTATGTGCCCATTAAACAGACGGGAAATCTATTGTACTCGTCAGGTAATGACTGTCGGGTCAACGGGGAATTACTTTATCAAGGAACCCTCGGCAGGGAACTCACGATAGAGCAGGGGCAGGCTGCTGCGCGCCAGTGCATTATCAATATTCTCTCGTCCCTGAAAAGCTATCTGGGCGATCTCAATCGCGTGGCTGGCTGCGTTAAAATGCTCGGTTTCGTGCAGAGTGCAGACGTTTTCAAAGACCAGCCGTTGGTGATGAATAGCGCTTCGGATTTACTGATCGCAATATTTGGTGAAGCGGGTAAACATGCGCGTTCAGCAATTGGTACCAACACGCTGCCTTTTAATACGCCCGTTGAAATTGAACTTATTTTTGAAATTAAAGATTAAACTTATTTAGTATTTAACATTTATCTTTCCTCCGGGAATATATCCGGGTCCCTGTGACGGCATTATTCTGCGCCGTGCAGAATGCTGCCGTGGTTAACATTACAAAAGGATAATATATGTCCAGTCAAGCAAGCTCTCGCCTGAAGCGTTTGCAAATCATGGCATTATTGTTTTTGCTCGTGGCGGGTATTATTAACTTCCTCGACAGAACCTCACTTTCGATTGCCAACACCACTATCCGTGAAGAGATGGGGTTGACGGCAACGGAAATGGGATTGTTGCTCTCGGTATTCTCCTTTGGCTATGCGCTGTGCCAGCTGCCGATTGGCATGGTGATGGAACGGTTCGGCGTTAAAAAGGTGTATGGCTTTGGTATCTTCCTGTGGTCCGCAGCTCAGACCGCGCTGGGGTTTGTCGGCTCCTTCAGCCAGATGATTGTCGCCCGTATCGTTCTCGGCATAGGGGAGTCGCCGCACCTGCCTACCGGCGTAAAAGTCGTTAATGACTGGTATAACATCCGTCAGCGCGGCGTGCCGATGGGGATTGTGAATATGTCATCAACTCTGGCGCAGGCGCTGGCGCCGCCGCTGCTGATCGCCATGATGCTGGCTTTCGGCTGGCGCATGATGTTCATCATCATCGGGGTGAGCGGTATTATTCTTTCTATCCTCTGGTTTATGTTCTATCGCAACCGGGAAGATGCCGGCCTGTCGGCGGAAGACATCGCGCACCTGGAAGAGGAGACGCCTCCTTCCAGTAAGGAAAAAGTGACCCTGAAGGACTGGGCCGGTCTGTTTAAGCAAAAATCGATGTGGGGAATGATCATCGGTTTCAACGGCGTCGGCTACATGGTTTGGTTATTCCTCACCTGGCTGCCTTCTTATCTCGAAATGTCCCGCGGCCTGAGCCTGGAAAAAACCGGTTGGGTAGCGGCTATTCCGTTCCTGTTTGGCGCTGCCGGTATGCTGGTTAACGGCGCCGTAGCCGACTGGGTGATGAAGCGCGGCGCGGATAAAATGAAGAGCCGTAAATGGATGATCTGCCTTGGCCTGCTTTGCGCTGCCGGCTTTACGCTCCCCGCCGCTTATACTGACAGTACGTTTATGGCGGTCGCCTGCATTAGTATGGCGCTCTTCTCCATTCACTTTGCCGGTACCTCGGCATGGGGACTGATCCTGGTGTCGGTACCGTCACGGCTGATAACCTCGGTGAGCGGCATTCAGAACTTCGGCGGTTTTATCGGAGGGTCGTTTGCACCAATTATTACCGGAATGATTCTGGATAATACCGGCTCATTTACCCTGGCGCTGGTGGCCTCTTCGGTCATCGCTTTTATGGCTTCGCTGGTTTACTTCTTTATGGTGAATAAACCGATTGTGGACCCGGCGGCAGCGTCCTGTTCATGATGGTTAACTGACAGACACAACCAGGCCTCCAGCCTGAACTGGAGGCTTATTTCTACCAGTTTTTCCAGTTAGCGCGAGGGACTACTGTAAATAGTTTTCCTGCATTTTAATAAAGTCAGCGTCGGTAAAGCCAAGCTCATTTTTAATATAAGCATTAACGCTGCCGGAGAGTGCCTTCATGGTGTTCAGTGTTTCAACGATAAATGCCTCCCGGGTATCGATCAGGGTAAGTAAGTAATCGAGTACATCCTGATTATCGGTAATTTGTCGATAGGCGGTCATCTTCACATTATTTCGCGCCAGGCGGTTTGCGCCGGTCAGCATGTAGTCGGCGATAATATCCTGTTCAGAAACGCCAAGCATGGAGAGTATCAATAAAGCGCCATAGCCGGTGCGATCTTTGCCCCCACGACAGTGCTGAATATTCGGCGCATTGCCCGGGTCAAGCAGGACGTTAATCATTGCCTTAAAGGCTTTTTTTGACTTGTCGCTGAGTACAAAATGCCTGTACTGCTCAATGACCTGGCCTCCCTGACCGTTAATCAGTTCCGCCGGTATATCGCGTATAACGCTCTCGATCAGCGCGCGATCCTCATTGCTGGGTTCGGCGGCAAACTGGGCCGCCAGCTCTGCGGTTTGCGCCGTGGCATCCAGGTGGAAGGTCTTATTTTCCCCGATAAAGCCGTTGGGGCTTTTCGCGATTTCGTTGGCGCTGCGGTAATCGATAATGGTTTTTACCTCCAGACCTTCCAGGTAGGCCTGAGCCTGCGGCGTCAAATTATACAGATGGTTGGAGCGATAGAGCAGGCCCCATTTAACCCTTTTGCCGCCTGCACCGCGATATCCTCCGATATCCCTGAAATTATTTATACCGGATATCGGCAGGGTTCTTTCGCCAAACAACCGGCTTTGTTGAATAAATCGAACTTTTGCTG